>JAQXZA010000083.1 GCA_029226955.1 Clostridia bacterium
TTGATATACTCGAAGACAACGACGATGTTCAGAACGTATATCATAACTGGGATATGCCTGAGGAAGAAGACGAGGACTAATTCCTTTATAAATTCAAAAGTTTAACAATAGGGGAGAAGAACCGTTAAAAGTTTTTCTCCCTTTGCTTTTGGCGTTATAAATATGAAACTTTTTCTCAAAAAATCATATGTGTAAATTTCATTACAACTAAAATTTACAATAATTTTAAGAAATATATTAACACAATAGTTATCATAGCGAAATTAAGTTCAATTCATTGACAAAGAGCCTATAAAAAATTATAATAATACAGAATTAAATAAAATGTATAGGACTGTTTATAAATGACGGTTTCACTTTGCATAATTGCATATAATGAGGATAAAGTAATAAAAAATCTTCTGTCGCAGGTTTTAAGTCAGACTTATCCCAAAAATAAAACGGAGATAGTTCTCGTTGACAGCAATTCTCAGGACAACACAAAAAAGCTGTTCACGGACTTTTGTGCCGAATACAAACATCAATATATCGACATAAAAGTGCTTGACAATAAAAAACAATCTCAGGCGGCTGGCTGGAACACGGCTATAAAAAACGCTGTCGGTGATATAATCATACGTCTTGACGCTCACGCAGAAATTCCGCAGAACTTTATCGAAAACAATGTAAAACTCATACAAAGCGGCGAAAGCGTATGCGGAGGTGCAAGACCGAGTATTGTTGATGAACCTACACCGACAAAAGAAATGCTTTTTCTTGCCGAAAGCTCAATGTTCGGCAGTTCAATAGCCGGATACCGCAGAGAAAGCACAGAAAAAAAATACGTGTCGTCACTGTTTCACGGTGCATACAGACGTGAAGTCTTTGAAAAAGTCGGCGGCTTTAATGAGGATTTGGGACGGACTGAGGATAATGAACTCCATTACCGTATCCGTCAGGCTGGCTATAAAATTTGTCAGGGCAGCGACATAATTTCCTATCAGCACACAAGAGGCACTCTTAGCGGTATGCTTAAACAAAAATTCGGCAATGGCAAATGGATAGGACTGACGATAGGGGTTTGTCCGAAATGTCTTTCACTGTTTCACTTTGTGCCTTTTTGTTTTGTTGCGGCATTGATTTTATTTTCGGTTTTTGCCGTTGTCGGTGCAGTAGTCGGAATGACCTGGCTTGAAATTCCACTTTATGCACTCCTGTTGCTTTATGCACTTGCGGATTTAACTATGACTGCTCTTGCAATAATACCGTCAAAAAAACACCCTGTTCAATTATTGTTGCCTTTTGTATTTTTTATGCTGCATTTTTCTTATGGTCTGGGAACAGTTGTCGGTCTTATACAGTTGCCGTTCTGGAAACACAGTCTTGACGGTTCAGCACAAAGAGAAATAGAAAACGTAAAACAATGCGTAAAGAAAAACTCAAATAAAATCCCGGAGGATAGCTGAATGTTTACAATATTTAAGGAACACAGAGGTTTCGGAAAACAGATTTTAATGCTTGCAAAGGACGACCTGATAAAAACCTATAAAGGTTCGGTACTTGGGCCAGTATGGGCGGTAATGAAACCGCTGTTTCAGCTTTTTGTTTACTGGTTTGCGTTTGCTGTTGGAATAAGGGGCGGTGCAGAGCGTATTGAAATGGGGGCTCCGTTCTTCATTTTTCTTATGGTTGGTTTTATACCGTGGTTTTTCATAAGCGACACAATTAACAGAGGTTCAAAATCAATCCGTCAGAACAAGCAGTTTGTAACAAAGGTATCATTTCCCGTATCGGTAATAATGACCTACACAACCCTTTCAAAGTTCTTTATACATCTTGTTCTTATGGCACTCGGATATATATATCTTGTATTTGCCGGATATATGCCGAGTATATATAATTTGCAGTTTTTCCTTTATGCACCGTTTATGTTCATATTTTTCCTTGTTCTTTTGTGGTCGCTTGCACCTATGAGTGCGTTCAGCAAGGACTTTGAAAATCTTATCACAACGATTATGGCAGGACTTTTCTGGCTGTCAGGTATAGTTTATAACTCTTATGAGATTGAATATGAATGGTTACGCAAAGTTTTACTCTTTAACCCGATAACATATTTTGTCAACGGATACCGCAAAGCATTTATATGCAACCAGTGGTTCTTTGAAGGACCTTATCCGATAGAAAATATTATAATTATTGTTGAATTTGTATTTATAGTTATGCTTGGAATGTTTAACTATAATCGTTTAAGAAAGCGTCTGCCTGACGTATTATAAAAATTTCAAAAACAGGGTGTGTATAAATGGAAGAAACCTTGCGGCAAAAATTACAGCGTGTAAAAATCGGCGATATAGGGCATATATTTTTATTTTTGATTGCGTTGCCTGTTGCACTGATTTACAGATGTTTCCGAAAAGATTTGTGGCTTATATGCGATAACAAAAACGAGGCAAGGGACAATGGCTACTGGCTGTTCAAATATATATGCGAAAACCACAGCGAACAAGACGTTGTCTATGCAATCAGCAAAAAATCCCCCGATTATCAGAAAGTAAAGGATTTGGGCAAAGTTGTTTCATACGGTTCACTTAAACACTGGATTCTGTATCTTACTGCAAAGAAAAACATAAGTTCACAAAAGGGCGGAAAACCCAATGCGGCAGTGTGCTATTTTCTTGAAGTAAACAGAATACTGAAAAACACAAGAATTTTCTTACAACACGGAGTAATAAAGGACGATATGCCGTTTTTGCATTACAAAAATACACAGATGAGAATGTTTGTGTGCAGTACGGACAGAGAATGGCGGTTTGTGTCGGAAAAATACGGCTATCCCGACGGCTATGTAAAAAAACTCGGACTTTGCCGTTTTGATATGCTGCACAATGTAAAAACCAAGCCGAATCAGGTACTCGTTATGCCGTCGTGGCGTAGCTGGATTGCAACACCGACTTCCGCATCATACGAAATAGAAAATGTTTCCGATTTCAGAAACACAGAATATTTCAAGTTCTGGAATGAATTTCTGAATAATAAGGAAATTCACCGCATACTGAAAGAAAACAATCTTAAAATGATTTTTTATCCGCACAGGGATATGCAGAGTTTTATAGATTATTTTAACATAGATGATGAAAATATAATTACGGCGAAATGGCCTGAATATGATGTTCAGCAGCTTTTGATTGAATCAGAGTATCTCATAACCGACTATTCAAGTATAGCTATGGATTTTGCCTATATGCAGAAAAGGCTTATGTATTATCAGTTCGATTATGAGGATTTCAGACGTGGACAATATCCCGAAGGCTATTTCAGCTATGAAAAAGACGGTTTCGGCAAGGTTTGCTATAATATAAACGAGGTTTTAGGCGAGTTTGAAAACGCTGTTTCCGAAAAATTCGCAAATCCCGAAGAATATCTCAAAAGGCATAAAAGTTTCTTTGATGTTTATGATACTAATAATTGTGAAAGAAATTACAATGCGATTAAGGAGCTGTAAAAATTTTAATGGGCAAAAATATCGACAATGCAGACCAGAAAATAGATTTTGTGCTTATATGGGTTGACGGCAACGACAAAAAATGGCAAGCGGAAAAAGCAAAATACGATACTTCCGTAACATACGGAGATACAGATGTTCGTTTCAGGGACTGGGAAAATCTCCAGTACTGGTTTCGTGGAGTAGAAAAATTCGCCCCGTGGGTAAACAAAATTCATTTTGTAACGTGGGGACATCTTCCGAAATGGCTCAATACCGACAATCCAAAACTTAATATAGTAAACCACCGTGATTATATTCCTGAAAAATATCTTCCGACCTTTAACTCTCACACAATAGAATTAAATCTTCACCGCATAAAAGGTTTGTCCGAACAGTTTGTTTATTTTAACGACGATATGTTTGTTACAGATTATGTTCAGCCGACCGACTTTTTCAAAAACGGCAAGCCACGTGACACCTTTGCACTTGATACGATATATTTCGGAAAGGGCAGTGCCGGATTTTTCAACGGGGCAGACCTTGAAATAATCAATACAGATTTTCCCGATAAAAATAAGATATTAAAGCGTGACTTTAAAAAATGGTTTAATTTTCACAACGGATTCAGAAGTCTTGTCCGTACAACTTTGCTTTTGCCGTGGGCTTATTTTCCGGGATTTTATTATCCGCATATATCAAGCAATTTCCTGAAATCCACCTTTGAAGAAGTGTGGGAAAAGGAATACGATGTCCTCGATAAGACCTGTACAGATAAATTTCGTCAGAAAACGAATGTCAATCAGTGGCTTTTCAAATACTGGCAGCTTGTTTCGGGAAATTATGAAGTAATATCCTACAAAACAGGTATGTGCTATCACATAAAGGAAAATAATTTTGCTGAGGCGTGTAATGCCGTCAGAAACGGAAAATATAAAATAACCTGTATCAACGATACTGATAATACAATAGATTTTGAAGAAAAAAAACAGAAAGTGCTTGACAGCTTTCAGCAGCTTCTTCCCGAAAAATCATCATTTGAAATATAAAATGTAAAAATCAAAATTAAGGGAATGATAAATTTGAAATTTACAAAAGAGGATACCCTTGCAATTAAAGGTATAGCCATTCTTTTAATGGTACAGCATCATAACTTCGGTGTTGAAAATATGGCTTCTGCATACAATATCAGCTGTTACCCTTTTAGTCCGGAATTTATGCTTTCAAAGTTCTGCAAAATATGTGTGGGCATTTATGTTTTTCTCAGTGCATACGGACTTACATTGTCACTTAAAAAATACAGTTCAGATACTGTCATAAGCGGACGGCAGTATTCTCTTTATATGAAAACACGCCTTATAAAGCTTATGTGGGGTTACTGGTTCATATTTATTGCAGCACAAATTGCCTGTGCAATTATAGCACAAAGTCAGATGAAAGTATATTTCAGTAAAGGAATATATCAGGGAATATATCAGTTTTTTCTTGATTTCTGTGGATTTGCAAACTTATTCGGTACTGGCACACTAAACGGAACATGGTGGTATATGTCGCTTGCAATATTTATTGTAATACTTGTACCGTTTGTTGCAAAGTTAAACAAAAAATATACAGTTCTTCTTCCTGCATTTCTTTGCATATTTATTCCGAGAATGGTTCAGTCAGGTCTTGATTTCAATATAGGGCGAACAAACAATATTTTCAGATGGATGCTTGTGGTTGTAATAGGTGTGGCTTTTGCACAGTATGATGTTCTTGCAAGAATGAAATCCTTTATGATAACAAAGAATAAATACATAAGCAAGATAATAAAGTTTGTTATTCTTACGGCTGTACTTGTTTTCCTGTATCTTGCAAGAAGTGTCTGCTGTAAAGGTTCACTTGCAAATTATACTTATGAATTCAATGATAACATTCTTCCTGTATATGTAATATATTATTGTTACGAATTTATAACGGATATTCCGGTATTAAGGCAAATTCTTGTTTTTCTCGGCAAACATTCAATGAATATCTTCCTTATGCATACATTTATAAGACATCATTTCCTTCAGGATTTTGTATATTCATTCAAACATTTTATGCTTGTTAATCTGGTTGTCATTGTACTGTCGATACTTATTTCGATAGCTTTGGAATTATTAAAGAAAGCTATAAAATATAACAAGCTTATGGATGTAATTATTCAAAAAATAACATTAAATGAACAAAAGAGATGCGAGGCGGATGCTTAAAATGAACACTAAAAACAAATACGAGCTTTCTTTGATTTTATATCTGTCAAATGAAGATTATCAAAAAACAATTGACAGTATATTGGCACAGGACTCGGAAATGACAGATGTCCAGCTTATTATAGCTGAAAGTGATACGGTAAAAACGGATAAAGAATATATTGAAAACATAAAACAGCAGTATCCTGAAAATGTTGTTGTGTGTCCCGAAAAATATTCAACCGTTCAGCAAGCTTACAAAAGTGCCTTTAAATACACTGACGGTAAATATATAAACTTTGCGGAATGTGGCTGTATATATTCACAGAGAGCTTTTTCAGGCATTATGGAGTTTTTCAGTATAAACGGAGATGATGAATACATTGCGGTTCTCAGGTGCAGTAAATCGACAAAAACCGAAAATGCCGCTGAAATCAACAGACGGATTCCTGCCAAGCCCAAAATAATAAATCTTAAAGAAAAGTATAATATTCCGTTTATTTTCTTTCATAACTGTTTTATCAGCAGTAAACTTAACATAAACCTGTCCTGTGATTTTGAAACAAACGAGCTGTATTTTGCAAAAATACTTGCTGACCTTTTCAGACAGACAAATAATCTTGGTATTGTAAAAAACGCTTTTGTTGAACCTTATCAGGCTGAAAGATTTTTCCTGAAATTTTATGAGGATTTAAGATATTCAGCCGATGAAACCAAAAAATTCGGCAATGACTTCTTGTCAGCTATAACAAAAAGCTATAAGGATTCTTTTGGATTTATACCGAAATATATTCAGTATAATCTTCTTGTATTTATTGAATGGTGCGTCAATGCTCCGGGTGCCGAGAACATTATTCAAAAAGCCTTTATACTTGATGATTTCAAAAAAATCCTTTTTGATATATTGAACGAAATAGATGATTCGATTATAATTGAAAATTCACGCTTACAGCTTGCACACAAATATTTTCTTATGAAAATAAAATACGGCTGTTCTCCCGATTCTGTTGTACAGTCACAAAGGAAAAAACTCTTTTTTCAGAACACTAAAATCTGTGACGTTTCAAATAATCTTACCACTATTGAATTTGTCACACTTACCGAAAATATGCTTACAATTCAGGGCAGAGCAAAATTTATCGGCTGTGACCAAGAGGACTTTTCAATCTTTGCACTTGTAAATAAAACAGATGTCGTTGAATGTCAGGATATTCACCACGCTTATGATACATTTATATGGACAGAAAATGTCTATCCGGGAATGTCATTCAAAGTGGAAATTCCTCTTGATGAAAATACAGACGTTTACAAAATTGAATTTTTCAGCAAGCATAAAGGTGATGTTATCAAAAGAAATAATATCAGATTCGGAAAATTTTCTCCACTTGCCTCAAATGTCCGTAATTGTTACTATTATTCCGGCAGACATATAATGCGTTTTAATAACTCAAACAGCACTATTACCGTTGAAAAGGCAACAGCCTTCTCAAAATTCAAAAGCGAACTTAAATACCTGAAAACACTTGCAGGCATTAAAGACGACTACGCAAAGCACGCATTTCTTGCCCGTATAATGTATCGCCTGATGAAACTGTTTCACAGAAAACAGATATGGCTGATTTCCGACAGAACAAACAGGGGAGATGACAACGGCGAGGCATTTTTCAAGTATATGCAGACCGTTAAAAATAATAAAATAAAATGTTATTTTGTTATTGATAAAAACTGTGAAGAGGGTAAACGCATAAGCAAAATCGGAAAGACGATTTCAACTAATTCCAAAAAGCATAAACTTTACCACCTTCTCAGTACCTATGTCATATCATCACAGGCAAACAATCCTGTTGTAAATCCTTTTCTTAGAGGAAATATTTATTACAGGGATATTTTGTGCAAAAACCGTTTTGTATTTTTACAGCATGGTGTTATAAAAGACGACCTTTCATCATGGCTGAATATTTACAACAGAAATATGTTCGGTTTTGTAGTTACAACAAATCCGGAGTATGAGTCAATACTAAATTATAATTATTTCTATTCACCAAAGGAAGTATGGCTTACAGGTATTCCAAGAATGGATTTTCTTTATAATAATGAACAAAAATATATCACTCTTATGCCGACGTGGAGAAAATCACTTATGACTCACCCTGACCCCGTAACAGGAATATGGCTTATAAGAGATGACTTTAAAGAGAGTAAGTATTATAAATTCTATAATTCTCTTATGAATGATGAAAGACTGCTCAAAGCGGCAAAGGAATATGGCTATAAAATTTGTTTCAAACCGCATCCTAATATAGACCCTTATATCAATATGTTTGATAAAAATGAAAATGTAATATTTATGGACGCTGAAAAAAATTATCGTGATATTTTTGCCGAAACAAATCTTCTTCTGACCGATTATTCGTCGGTTGCATTTGACTTTGCATATCTCAGAAAGCCTATTGTATATGCACAGTTTGACAGGGAGGAATTTTTCAGCGGAGCACATTCATACACTGAGGGATATTTTGATTATGAGCGTGACGGTTTCGGTGAAGTAGAATATAACCTTGAAGATACCGTAAACTGTCTTATTGATTACATCAAAAATGACTGTAAACCAAAGGAAAAATATCTTGACAGAATTAACAAAACCTTTGCTTTCAGTGATAAGAACTGCTGTGAAAGAGTTTACAAAAAACTTCTTGAAAGCAACGAAAACAAATAAGTAAAAACAGGGAGGAAAACCGTAAAAAGTTTTTCTCCCTGTTTTTTCATAAATTCCGAATTTTAAAATTTTTATACGGAACAGCCGCAGGAACCGTCCTCGTGGTCACACTCAGGAATTTTTCCGACAATCGGTTCGGGGTCAATGCCCTGTCTTTTGTAGTAGTCGCTTACAGCGGCTTTTATTGCCTGTTCAGCAAGTACCGAGCAGTGAACCTTTACCGGCGGCAAACCGTCCAGAGCCTCCATAACGGCTTTATTTGTGAGTTTTAATGCGTCGTCAATGGATTTTCCTTTGATAAGTTCGGTAGCCATTGAACTTGTCGCAATAGCCGCACCACAGCCGAATGTCTTAAAGCTGACTTTTTCGATAATACCGTTTTCAACTTTGATATACATTTTCATAATATCGCCGCATTTTGGATTTCCTACTTCACCGATACCGTTTGCGTCTTCAAGTTCACCGACATTTCTCGGATTCGCAAAATGCTCCATAACCTTTTCACTGTATGCCATAAATATCACCTTTTCTGTTTGAATTTTATTATTTGTTTTCTTTGATTATTTTTTCCCAAAGAGGCGACATTGAACGCAGCTTTTCAACGACTGACGGAACAGCCGTGAGTATCTCGTCAATATCTTCTTCGGTGTTGTCGTCACTGAAAGTAAGACGCAGAGAGCCGTGTGCAATTTCGTGCGGAAGTCCTATCGCCAGAAGTACGTGGCTCGGGTCAAGAGAACCTGACGTACAGGCTGAACCTGATGAGGCCTCAATTCCCTTCATATCAAGCATAAGCAAGAGCGATTCGCCCTCAACACCCTCAAAGCACATATTGACATTACCGGGCAGACGGCTTATACGGTCGCCGTTTATATGAGAACGGTTAATTTTCAGCAGACCGTCAATAAGTCTGTCACGCATTTTTTCAAGACGGGCATTACGTACCGCCATTTTTTCGCAGGATTCTTTCAGGGCAACACTCATTCCGACAACTCCGGCAATATTTTCCGTTCCGGCACGCATACCACGCTCCTGAGCACCGCCGTGAATAAGATTAGGCAGTATAATACCTTTTCTTATATATATCGCACCGACTCCCTTAGGGCCGTGAAATTTGTGTCCCGACATTGAGAGCATATCACAGCCAATGTCCTTTACATCAATTGGAATAGTACCTACTGCCTGAACAGCGTCCGTATGAAACAGAACATTGTGTTTCTTGCATATTGCGGCAAGTTCTTTAACAGGCTGAATAGTGCCTATTTCGTTGTTTGCCGTCATTATTGTTACAAGAGCAGTATCTTCACGTATTGCGTTTTCGAGTTCTTCGGGGCGGACAAGACCGTCCTTGTGAACATCAAGCAGAGTCACTTCAAAACCGTGCTTTTCAAGGTATTCAAGCGTATGAAGAACAGCGTGATGTTCAAATTTTGAAGAAATGATATGTTTTTTACCTTTTCTTGCACCAAGTTCAGCGGCACCTTTTATTGCCCAGTTGTCAGCCTCACTTCCGCCTGACAGAAAGAATATTTCTCTCGGTTCAGCGTTAATGCAGTTTGCAACAGTTTCACGGGCAGTATCAACCGCCTTTCGTGACTGAATACCCAATTTGTAAAGGCTTGACGGATTTCCGTAAATATCAAGAAGATACGGTTTCATAGCCTCGAATGCAGTTGGCGACAGCTTTGTTGTTGCGGCATTGTCGGCATAAATAATTTTATTCAAAAAATTCACCCTCATTTCATAAATATCTTTTATTATTGTAATGAATTATTGCAAATAATCAAAGACCTGTAAAAACATTGTCAAAACGGTAAATATGTATTATATAAAATTCATACTTTCACCATTCGACTTTTATATAATATACCCTGAAAAACAGGATTTCAAGAATTTTTTTGCATTTCATAGTAAAATAGTATAGATTGGGTATGTCGTGGTATATTTTTGTTAATATTGCACAAAAATCATTTTAATGATGATTTATGGCATATTTTTTCGCCTGAGCAACGGCAAGCCTGTCACAGCGTTCATTTTCGGGGTGACCGTTGTGTCCACGAACCCAGTTTACAGTAACATTGTGAATTTCAAGCAGTGAAAGCAACTTGTCCCACAGTTCCGAATTTTTAGCCTTTGTTTTGTCACTTTTAATCCAGTTGTTTTGTTTCCACTTTTTCGCCCAGCCCTTGACAATAGCGTTGCATACATACTGAGAGTCGCTTGTCAGCGTGACTTCACACGGTTCACGCAGTGCTTTAAGTGCCTCAATAACCGCCATAATTTCCATACGGTTGTTTGTGGTTTTCGCCTCACCGCCGGAAAGTTCTTTTTCTTTGCCTTTATATCTCAGAACAGCACCCCAGCCACCAGGGCCTGGATTTCCGCTGCATGCACCGTCAGTAAAAATATCAACGTGTTTCAAATAAAAAACCCCTTTGAATTTGAATAAGTTGTTTGCAAAAAGAATTTCAGAATATAATAATATTATTACATAATTTAATTATATAATCAACCGAATAGCGTTTAAAATCTTGTTGAATTTATTTTTTCTTAGTATTGTATCGTGTCTGTAAGCATAAAATACTATTGACATAATCGGAGCGTGATAGTAAAATAACATATATAATTTTGTTCGGAAAAATGTTGCGTGCAACAATAAATATATAAAATTTAATTATTTTTTTATTTAAAACAAACAAATACGGAGGTAAAATTGTAGTGTTATCAGAATTTAACAGGAGAAATATGTCCAAAAATTCCAAAAACAAAAATGTGACAGAGGCGAAATTTTCAAAAACAAATCGCAATCAGCAAAAGAGATTTATATCGGAGAGTTCGGAAACCAGACTTTTTGAAAAAATTACACCGCCTCAGCGTTTGTCAGACCAGCCAATCGGAAACAATTCAACAATGGCAGAAGTAATTAAGCGTGAAACACCTTCCCGTAATTTTCAGCCAAACGAAAGAAACAACCAGCGTTCTTATGCAAAACGCAGTGAATATCAGCCAAAACGTACTAATCCGAGAGCCGCAGCACCGTCAGTAAAAATTACATTTCTCGGCGGTCTTAACGAAATAGGAAAAAACATCACTCTTTTTGAATGTAATGATGATATGTTTCTTCTTGACTGTGGTATGGCATTTCCTGACGGGGATATGCTCGGAGTTGACCTTGTAATCCCTGATTTTACCTATATTGAGCGAAACAAAGATAAAATAAAGGGAATTGTACTCACTCACGGACACGAGGATCATATCGGTGCGTTGCCGTATCTTCTTAAAAATGTAAATTTTCCAATCTATGGAACATCACTTACACTCGGACTTGTAGGCAGTAAGCTGAAAGAGCATAATTTGCAGAATAAAGTAAAACTGAATGTCGTAAATCCCGGACAGCGTATAAAACTTGGTTGTATGTCCATTGAGTTTATCCACGTCAATCACTCAATCCCTGACGCTGTTGGTATTGCAATTCATACTCCGGCGGGAACTATCGTTCACACGGGAGATTTCAAGATTGACTGTACACCTACAACTGGCGGAATGATTGACCTTGCACGTTTTGCGGAACTCGGAAAACAGGGAGTGCTTGCACTTATGGCAGACTCCACAAATGCCGAAAGAGCCGGTTATACAATGACCGAACAAAAGGTCGGACACACATTTGATATGCTTTTCAAAGGGGCTGAAAACGACAGAATAATTATCGCAACATTTGCGTCAAATATCGGCAGAATACAGCAAATACTCCATTGTGCAGAGAAATACGGCAGAAAAGTTGCCTTTTCGGGCAGAAGTATGATTAACTATATGACAATAGCCAGTGAACTTGGCTATGTTGAAGTACCTGACGGACTTATAATAGACATAGACGTTATTAACCGCTACCCGAAAGAACAGGTTGTACTTGTAACAACAGGCAGTCAGGGCGAACCTATGTCAGCACTTTCAAGAATGGCATATTCCGACCACAGAAAAGTTGAAGTAGGGCCGGGGGACGTTATCATTATTTCGGCTAACCCTATTCCAGGCAATGAAAAAATGGTAAGTTCTGTTGTAAACGAGCTTATGAAACACGGCTGTAAAGTTGTCTATGAATCAATGTATGAAGTTCACGTTTCAGGACACGCCTGTCAGGAAGAACTGAAAATTATTCAGGGACTGACAAAACCGAAATACTTTATTCCGGTTCACGGCGAGCAGAAACATCTTATGAAACACGCTAATCTTGCAATGGAGATGGGTATGCAGCGTTCCAATATCTTTATCGGCGACATAGGCAACGTAGTAGAGCTTAACAGGGAGTATATGAAACAGCTTCCGAGTGTTCCGGCGGGTATGGTACTTGTTGACGGACTCGGTGTAGGTGATGTCGGCAGTATTGTACTCCGTGACCGTAAACATCTTGGTCAGGACGGACTTATTGTTGTAGTAGTGACTCTTGACCGTGAGGACGGACATATTATTGCCGGTCCTGATATAGTTTCACGTGGTTTTGTATATGTCCGTGAAAGCGAACCGCTTATGGACGACGCAAGAAAGAGCGTTATAAATGTCCTTGAAGAATGTGAGGAACAGGGCATACACGAATGGGGAGTTATCAAAAACACCATCAAGGACAGTCTTTCAAAGGTTCTTTACGACAAAACACGCAGAAGTCCTATGATTTTACCGATTATTATGGAAGTATAATATCAGTGTGGAGTGTGGAGTTGTTGTGACCGTGAGTTCGTGCATTGAATGATAACAATAGCTTATGGTGCGGAAAGTGACTTAACGGTGACAATAACTCTGAACGCAATTCAGGTGCGGCAGCTTGCCGCCGGAGGCACTCCGCCGCAATTTGACAGTAAGTAGGTGCATAGACGTGAGAAAGAAAAAAAATAATATAGCTTTCATAACACCGTTATTTCTTGTGTTTGCAGTTACAATGTTCTTAATGGCGGCAATTTCTTTTTGGTGGAACGAAGTTATTTTTTTGTGTGAGCTTGCAGCGGCAATAGTTTCACTTGTGCTTGTAATTATCGGAATACTGAACATCAAGCGTTATACCACGCTGATTATTTCCGAGGCGACAAAATCAATCGGTGAAGACGGAATGCAGACAATAGAAAACATTGCCGTTCCTGTTGCGGTTATCGGTGAACATAACGAAATAGTAGCCGCAAACACACTTTTCAGAAAAAAATTATGCAGCAGTTCAAATCCGCTCGGCGACAATATTTCAGAATATCTTTCAAATGGCAATCCCGACACAATGTACGAGGATAACGGAGCTGACACATTCCACGACGGAAAATGGTATATAGCTTTTGCTGTCAAAAACGAAAACAGTTCCGTTATATATTTTGTTGACGACAACAAATACAAAGTCAATTCCGATGAGTACATCAATTCACGTCCTGTTATAGCCATTATTGCATTTGACAACAAAGAAGAACTTGAACGTGAAACCGAGGAGGGCAAGGCAAGTCAGATAACTGTTCTTGTCGAAAAAGCCATTGTAAAATGGGTTTCGTCAACTACTGGATTTTACAAAAAAACCAACAACGGACGCTATATTGTCGTAATGGAAGAACGCTACATAAAACAGTTCATTGAAGAAAAATTCAAAATACTTGAAGAAATCCGTGCAATAAAAATCAATGACCGAATGAATGCGACAATATCAATCGGTGTCGGACGTGGCGGAGCGACATTCAAAGAATGTGAACTATGGGCAAGACAGGCACTCGATATGGCACTCGGACGTGGCGGTGACCAGGTTGCCGTCAAAAAATCCGAAACCTACCGTTTCTTTGGCGGTGTTTCAAAAGGCATAGAAAAGCGTGACAAAGTTCGTACAAGAGTTATCGCCGCAACTCTTTCAGACCATATAAATAACAGCAGTAATGTTGTAATTATGGGACACCGTTTTTCCGACCTTGACAGCGTAGGAGCGTCAATCGGTATGTGGAGTGCAGTAGTAAAAGGACTCCACCGAAACGCATATATAGTGCTTGACCGCCAGCAGACTCTTGCAAAATCACTTGTAGAGAGTTTTGAAAAAGCCGGTTTTGAGAGTATTTTCAAATCCGAATCCGAGGCACTCGACATAATCGACGACCATTCTCTTTTGATTATAGTTGATACACATTCACCGAATTTTCTTGAATCAAAGGCAGTATATGACCACTGTAAGCGTGTTGTTGTAATCGACCACCACAGAATGATGGTAAACCATATTGATAACGCTCTTGTGTTCTATCACGAGCCTTATGCGTCGTCAGCGTCAGAAATGACAGCCGAACTTGTGCAGTATCTCGGCAAGGATACAATAAGCCGCCTTGAAAGCGAGGCACTTCTTGCCGGTATTATGCTTGACACAAAGAATTTTGTCCTCAAAACAGGCGTAAGAACCTTTGAGGCAGCCGCATACTTACGCAGTAACGGTGCTGATACCGTTGAAGTCAAACGTCTTTTCTCAAATTCTATTGACACCTACAAAGTAAAATATAAACTTGTCAGTGACGCTGAAATATTCAATTCCTGTGCCATAGCCTGTGCAGATGAAGATGTCCCCGATATAAGAATTGCCTCAGCACAGGCGGCAGATGAACTTCTTGGCATTGAAAATGTCAAAGCGTCATTTGTAATGTATCCTACGGGCAAAACCGTAAATATTTCCGCACGTTCACTCGGAGATTTAAACGTACAGGTAATAATGGAGGCACTCGGCGGTGGAGGACATCAGACAATGGCAGCGTGTCAGCTTGAAAACGTAAGTATGGCTGAGGCACGTGAACGTCTTGTGTCCATAATCAGCGGACTTGAAGTCAACAAAACCGACTCTCAGAACGAACAAAAAGCATAATTACAGTGTGGAGTGTGGAGAGTGGAGTGTGGAGATGTGAATAAGGTAAGTTTGATATAAAAATAAAAAATCAGAAAGGGAAGATAAATACCATGAAAATCGTATTGTTACAAGATGTTAAAGGTACAGGAAAAAAAGGCGAACTGATAAATGTATCAGACGGCTATGCAAGGAATTTTCTTTTTCCGAGAAAACTTGCAAAAGAGGCTGACGCACAGGCTCTCAACGAACTGAAAAACGCAGAACAGTCAAGACAGCACAAAATTGCCGTTGAAACCGCTGAGGCACAGGCAACGGCAAAAAGACTTAATGGCGAAACGCTCACAATGACCGCAAAAGCCGGACAGAACGGCAAACTTTTCGGTTCGGTTACAAGCAAGGAAATTGCCGCAGAATTAAAACGCAAATATAGCCTTTCAATCGACAAGAGAAAAGTAGTTCTCGATATGGACATAAAATCATTCGGAACATATAACTGTGAAGTGAAACTTTATACAGGCATTTCCGCAAAAATCAAAGTAATGGTTGTTGAGGCAGAAAAATAAAATCATAACAAGAAAATTCCGGGCAATTAAATCGGGACAAAATCCCCTTTTGATTGTCCGTTGTCAACGATAAATATTATGGGGTGATAAAATGAGTGACAGTACAATATCGTCATCTTATGACGGAATGAATTTGCCTTTCAGTGCTGAGGCGGAACAGTCTGTATTGGGTGCAATACTTCTTGATTCAAATTGTCTGACAGATGTAATGGAACTTTTGCCGTCAGCCGAGTATTTTCACCTTTCAAATCACCGTGCGATTTATTCGGCAATGGTAAATCTTTTTGTACTAAGTAAGCCTGTTGACTTTGTTACCGTACTTGAACAGCTTAAAACCACAAAGGATTTTGATGAAGTTTCAACAAAAACATATTTAATGCAGCTTGCTGATATTGTTCCGTCAATATCACGTGTCGGAGAATATGCAAAAATAGTAAGAGATAAATACCTTTTACGCAGTCTTATAATTTCCTCACGTGAGATAATAGAGGACGCAACACAAACTGGTGATGATGTTTCAAAACTTATTGATTCGGCGGAACAGCGTATTTTTGATATTCGTGACAACAAGAATATCAAAGGTCTTGAAAAAATAAATGATGTAATTTTGCAGACATTTGACCGCCTTGATTTACTTAATTCTCCCGAAAGTGAACTTTATAAAGGTATTCCGACAGGAATAGGTGCATTAGACAGTACAATAACAGGTCTTAACCGCTCTGACCTTATTCTTCTTGCGGCTCGTCCGGGTATGGGAAAAACCAGTTTTGCACTGAATATTGCAAAGAATGTTGCGGTAAAGTCTAAACGTCGGGTTGCGTTTTTCTCTCTTGAAATGACAAAAGAACAGCTTGCCTCACGTTTGCTTTCGACTGAGGGGCTTATAGAGGGTACAAAGTTGAGAACAGGCAAGCTGACAAATGAAGAATGGGTAAGGCTGATTGAGGCTGGCGATGTACTCAGCAAGGCTGATATGTATTTTGACGATACACCGGGCATTACTGTTCCCGAAATGAAAGCAAAACTCCGCCGTCTGAAAAATGTTGACCTTGTAATAATCGACTATTTACAGCTTATGGCAGCGTCAAGACGAATTGACAATCGTGTTCAGGAAATTTCCGAAATTACACGAAACCTGAAAATTCTTGCAAAGGAGTTTAATGTTCCTGTAATAACACTGTCGCAGCTTTCCCGTGCAAGTGAACAACGTGCCGAGCATAAGCCGCAGCTTTCTGACTTGCGTGATTCAGGTTCAATCGAACAGGACGCAGATATTGTGCTTTTTCTTTACCGTGAGGATTATTACAAAAACGGCGAGGGAACAGAATCCGATACTTCCGACAAAAACAGCGGTGAATGTATTGTCGCAAAAAACAGACACGGTGAAACACGTTCTGTGCCGTTGCACTGGCAGGGCGAATTTATGAGATTTACAGCACAGGAGTTAAGCCGTGAAGAATAAAGCATACTCAGCCGTAAAAAAATATAATATGCTGCAAAAAAACGATACTGTTATTGTCGGACTTTCAGGCGGAGCGGATTCAACCGCACTTCTGCACTTTCTTCTTTCAATTAAAGGGGAGTTTAACCTCAGAATAATTGCCTGTCACATAAATCATATGTTGCGTGGAGATGAGGCAGACAGTGACGAAAATTTTGTCAGAAAAATATGTAATGACAATTCTGTTGAACTGCGTGTACTGCGTGTTGATATTCATAAAGAGGCTCAGAAAAGAAAAATCGGTACAGAGGAATGTGGCAGACAGATACGCTATGAATTTTTTGAAAAAACAGCCGCTGAATTTAACGCAAAAATTGCCACCGCACACACTGCGTCCGATAATGCCGAAACGGTTATTTTCAATATGACACGTGGTTGTGGAATAAAGGGATTGTGTGGAATACCGCCTGTAAGGGATAACATTATCCGACCGCTTATTGAAGTAACACGCACAGAAATTGAAGAATACTGCCGAACAAACGGCTATGACTTTGTGACCGACAGCACGAATTTTGAACGTGACTATACAAGAAACAGAATACGGCTCGATGTCATTCCTGTTCTTAAAAATATCAATCCGTCACTTGAAAGCACAATAGCAAGAATGTCAGCACAAATGCGTCAGAATGAAAAATTCATAACTGATTGTGCCGAAAAGGCTCTTGCAAATGCCAAAACGTCAAACGGTTACAGAACGGATATTCTCTCACAGCTTGATGATACGCCTTTGTCGGCGGCACTTAATCTTTTAGTAAAAAAATACAATATAATTCCCGAATCAAAGCATATTGAACTTATCAGAGAAATTGTGTATAATAGCGGTGCAGTCAATCTTAAAAATAATATGACTGCTGTTTCAAAACAGGGTTTTCTGAGAATAATATCATCTGTAAAACATCAGGAAAATGAAATAATTCCATATAATGACCAAAATTTCATTACTATAAACAATAAAAAAATTTCACTATTAAAGATGAATATAGATGAATTTAACAAGTATAAAAAAATTAACAATTTAGTATTTAATAATTCAATGGATTATGATACAATACCTTCTAACAGAGTTTTCAGAACCCGGAAAAGCGGTGACGTGTTTACACTTCCAAGACGAAATGTAACAAAGTCACTGAAAAAATACTTCATTGAACTCAGAATACCACAGGAAAAGCGTGACGGAATTATCCTGTTTGCGTCAGGCTCAGACATCTTGTGGATTGAGGGAACAGGCGTGTCAAAAAATTATCGTGTTAGTGAAAATACAAAAACGGTTCTCGTTCTTGAAATTCAGAAATGAAATTCAGACGGATTTTTGTATATTTTTTAAAGGAAGGACTGAAAAAATGAACAACGATATAGCAAAGGTTTTGCTTGATGAAACACAGATTGCCGCCGTTGTTGACGGAATTGCCGAAAAAATAAACAAGGACTACAAAAACGAGGAACTTGTTGTTGTCGGAATTTTAAAAGGAAGTATAATGTTTCTTGCTGATATGTTCAGACGGCTTGAAGTAAGCTGTTCTCTTGATTTTATGGCAGCGTCAAGCTATGGCAGCAGTGCCGTTTCAAGCGGTAAGGTAACAATCGAAAAAGACCTTTCATCAGATATAAAAGGCAAACACGTCCTTGTTGTCGAGGATATTCTTGACACGGGCAACACACTGTCCTACATAAAGGACTATCTTAAAGAAAAAGAACCTTTGTCCGTGAAAATATGCACACTGTTCGATAAGCCGAGCAGAAGACAAAAGCCAATCAATCCCGACTATGTAGGCAGAACAATTCCCGATTTGTTCATTGTCGGTTATGGTCTTGACTATAACGAAAAATACAGAAATCTTTCCTATATCGGTGTACTTAAACCCGAAATATATTCATAAAAACAAAGGAGTGACAAGCACTTGGATAACAAGAAAACAGTACGCAATCTCTTAATTTACCTCGGTATTCCTATTGTGCTGATTATCGTAATTTCATTGTTCTTTTCAATGCAGCCCAAGACCGAATACGCAACCTCAGAAATAGTTTATATGTTCAAGGATCAACAGGTCAAGGAATACAGCCTTGATTTCGGTTCAGGTGAAATAAACATCAAAAAAATCGACGATACCGAACTCAAAACAAATGTTGCAAGCATAACGCTGTTCCTTCAATCCGTAAATCCTTATATTGAAGAGTACAACGAGAAAAACCCCGACCACCCGATGAAATATACGTGGAAACAGGCGACCGACAATTCATGGTGGTTAAGCCTTATTCCGAACCTTATTCTCATTGTTCTTCTTGGTGTTGTCTGGTGGTACTTTATGCGTAAGCTGTCGGGCAGTATGGGTGATGCCGGAAAACAGATGAATTTCGGCAAGGCAAAAATAAAGAGTGTAAACGACGAAAAACGCAAAACCACTTTTGCAGACGTTGCCGGTGCAGATGAGGAAAAGGAAGAACTCCGTGAAATAGTAGAGTTTCTCAAAGACCCGAAAAAATATAACGAACTTGGTGCAAGAATACCAAAAGGCGTACTTCTTGTAGGACCTCCGGGTACAGGTAAAACACTTCTTGCAAGAGCCGTTGCCGGTGAGGCGGGAGTACAGTTCTTCTCAATTTCAGGTTCTGACTTCGTTGAAATGTTCGTTGGTGTCGGTGCGTCCCGTGTAAGAGATTTGTTTGAACAGGCAAAGAAAAATTCACCTTGTATCATATTTATTGATGAAATTGATGCCGTAGGTCGTCAGCGTGGTGCCGGACTCGGCGGCGGACACGATGAGCGTGAACAGACACTTAACCAGTTGCTTGTTGAAATGGACGGTTTCGGAGCAAATGAGGGCGTTATTATGATTGCCGCAACAAACCGCCCTGATATTCTTGACCCGGCTCTTATGCGTCCGGGACGTTTTGACAGACAGGTAATTGTAGGTCGTCCTGATATAAAAGGACGTGAGGAAATTCTCAGAGTTCACGCAAAGGGCAAACCGCTTGCTCCTGATGTTGACCTTAAAACAATCGCAAAATCAACAGCCGGCTTTACAGGTGCAGACCTTGAAAACCTTTTGAATGAGGCAGCACTTCTTGCCGCAAGAAAAGACCTCAAAGCAATTACTATGGAACAGGTTGAGGAGGCAACAATAAAGGTTGTTGCCGGTACTGAGAAAAAATCACGTGTTATGTCCGACAAAGAAAAGAAACTCACAGCATACCACGAGGCAGGACACGCCGTTGCAACATATTTCTGTCCGACACAGGATCCTGTACACCAGATTTCAATTATTCCACGTGGAATGGCGGGCGGATACACAATGTCACTTCCGTCAGAGGATAAATCCTACCGTTCACGCAAGGAAATGCTTGAAGAAATTGTTGTACTTCTCGGCGGTCGTGTTGCTGAGGCACTCATACTCGGAGATATTTCAACAGGTGCGTCAAACGACATTGAACGTGCAACAAATCTTGTTTTCTCAATGATTACAAAATACGGTATGAGTGAAAAGCTCGGACCTATCACATACGGTTCGTCAGATGATGAAGTTTTCCTCGGAAAAGGTATTAACAACAACAAGAACTATTCCGAAGAAACCGCCGCCGCTATCGACGAAGAAGTCAAGAAATATATTACAGCCGGCTATAACAAGACAGAGGAAATTCTCAAAGAGCATACTTTGGAACTTCATAAAGTTGCACAGTTCCTTTTCGAGAATGAAAAAATGTCGGGCGAACAGTTTGAATGTGTAATGGAAGGCAAATCTGTCAAGAATGATGATGATGAAACATCAGAAAATCTTGTTGATGAAAAAGAGAATACAGATTCATCAGATTCAGAATAATAATAAGGAGTGCAGCTTTTGCACTCCTTATCTTGTAATATGAGTAATTGGAGAAATGAAAATGCCTTTTAAGAAAATAACCGTCAGAGGTGCAAGAGAGCATAATCTCAAAAATATAGATGTTGAAATTCCACGTGACGAACTGGTTGTAATAACAGGACTTTCAGGTTCGGGCAAATCGTCGCTTGCTTTCGATACACTTTATGCTGAGGGACAGCGACGTTATGTGGAGTCGCTTTCGTCTTATGCCCGAATGTTTCTGGGACAAATGGATAAACCTGATGTTGACAGTATCGACGGACTTTCCCCGTCAATCTCAATAGACCAGAAAACAACGTCAAAAAACCCACGTTCAACAGTAGGAACAGTAACTGAAATATATGACTATCTCCGACTTATGTATGCCCGTATAGGAGTGCCGCATTGTCCGATATGTCACAGAGAAATAAAACAGCAGACAGTTGACCAGATTACCGATAAAGTTCTGTCACTTCCACAGGGAACAAAAATTCAGGTTATGGCACCGATAGTAAGAGGCAAAAAAGGCGAACACCAAAAGGAATTTGAGTCAGCGGCAAAAAGCGGTTTTGTCCGTGTCCGTGTTGACGGAATTATTTATGACCTTTCAGAAAAAATAAAGCCTGAAAAAAACAAAAAGCACAATATTGACATAGTTGTTGACCGACTTGTGATAAAAGATGAAATACGCTCACGTCTTGCCGATTCTGTTGAAACAGCCTCAAAACTTGCCGGCGGTCTTGTTGTAATTGCGGTAAACGGTGGCGAGGATATATTGTTTTCACAGAATTATGCCTGTCCCGAACACGATATAAGCATTGACGAGTTAAGTCCGAGAATGTTCTCGTTTAACAGTCCGACAGGTGCTTGTAAAAAATGTATGGGACTTGGCATATTTATGAAAATAGATGTCAACCTGATTATTCCAGACAGAACAAAGTCAGTCCGTCAGGGTGCAATCAAGGGCAGTGGCTGGGCAATGGACAGCAGTACAATAGCGGCTATGTATTTTGAGGCTTTGTCCGAGAAATACAATTTTTCGCTTGATACACCGATAAATCAGCTTTCAGACGATATTATAAATATTTTGCTTTACGGCACAAACGGCGAAAAAATCACCATACACAGAAGAAACGAATACGGTTCGGGAACGTATCAGACGGAATTTGAGGGCATAATCAACAATCTTGAAAGACGTTTTCGTGAAACCCAGAGTTCGTGGGTTAAAGCCGAAATCGAATCATATATGACAAGCGTTCCTTGTGATGCGTGTAAGGGCAAAAGGCTTTCACCTGAAAGTCTTGCGGTAACTGTCGGCGGTATGAATATAAGCGAATTTTGCGATATGTCGGTAGAACAGGCATTGAAATTCATAAAAAACGCACAACTTACAGACAGACAAAAACTTATAGCACAGTCAATAGTAAAAGAAATTGACAGCCGACTTAATTTTCTTAACAGCGTAGGTCTGTCTTATCTTACGCTTTCACGCTCGGCGGGTACGCTTTCGGGCGGTGAGAGTCAGAGAATAAGACTTGCAACACAGATAGGTTCGTCACTTTCGGGAGTGCTTTATATACTTGATGAGCCAAGCATTGGACTTCATCAGCGTGACAATGACAAACTCATAGCAACGCTTAAAAACCTCCGTGACCTTGGAAATACCGTTATAGTAGTAGAACACGACGAGGACACAATGTATGCCGCTGACCACATTATAGACATAGGGCCAGGTGCAGGGATTCACGGCGGCGAGCTTGTCTGTGCCGGAACTGTTGACGACATCAAAAAGTGTGAACGTTCAATAACAGGGCAGTATTTAAGCGGCAAACGCTCAATTCCTGTTCCTGAAAAAAGACGTAAAGGCAACGGAAAATTCCTCAAAATTATAGGTGCAAAACAAAACAACCTTAAAAACATTGATGTAAAAATTCCGCTCGGAGAATTTGTGTGTGTGACAGGAGTATCGGGTTCGGGAAAATCCTCACTTGTTAATGAAATTCTCTATAAACAGCTTTCCTCCGAACTAAATGGTGCAAGAGCTGTTCCCGTCAACTGCAAAAAAATTCTCGGCACGGAAAACCTCGACAAAGTAATTGACATCAACCAGTCGCCGATAGGTCGCACACCACGTTCAAATCCGGCAACATATACAGGGGTATTTTCAGATATAAGGGAGCTTTTTGCGTCAACAAACGAGGCAAAAATGCACGGTTTTAATGCCGGCAGATTTTCGTTCAATGTCAAAGGCGGCAGATGTGAGGCTTGTCAGGGCGACGGCATAATCAAAATTGAAATGCACTTTCTTCCTGATGTTTATGTGCCTTGTGATGTTTGCGGCGGCAAGCGTTACAACCGTGAAACTCTCGAAGTGAAATACAAAGGCAAGTCAATTTATGACGTTCTTGAAATGACTGTTGAGGAGGGTTGCGAGTTTTTTGAAAATCACCCGAAAATTCGCACAAAATTACAGACGCTTTATGATGTCGGACTCGGATATATCAAAATCGGACAGCCGTCAACAACACTTTCGGGCGGCGAGGCACAGAGAATAAAACTTGCCTCAGAACTTTCACGACGTTCAACAGGCAAAACGATATATATTCTTGACGAGCCGACAACAGGACTTCATATAGCTGATGTACACCGACTTATTGATGTATTGCAGAAACTTGTTGACAACGGAAATACGGTTGTAGTAATCGAACACAATCTTGATTTGATTAAAACTGCCGACTACATTATCGACCTCGGTAAAGAGGGTGGCGACGGCGGCGGCACGGTTATTGCGACAGGTACACCTGAGGAAATTGCACAGTGCGAAAATTCCTATACAGGTCAGTATCTCAAAAAATACCTGAAATAACGGCGGTGATAACTTGTTCGGATATTTACAGCCAAAAAAAAGCGAACTTAAACTAAAAGAATACGAACTATACCGAAGTGTTTATTGCGGACTTTGCCGTCACTCAGGAAAAGACTACGGCATAATTTCCCGACTGACACTCAGCTATGACTGTACACTGCTTGCAATGCTGTCACTGTCAGTTAAAGGCGAAAAATCCTGTGTAACAAAGGGACATTGTGTGTGCAATCCGCTGAAAAAATGCCTTTTTTGCAGTGGTAACGGTGACAGCTTTAAGTTTGCGGGAGCGGTTTCCGTAATAATGACCTATTATAAATTACAGGACACAATAGAAGACTCGGGATTTTTCAAAAGGATAATTGCCCGTTTTCTCAAAGCAATATTTTCACATTCACACAAAAAGGCGGCAAATGACTATCCGTTTATCGAACAGAATGTCAAAGTAATGATGGAAAATCAGCGAGTGGCGGAAAATTCCGACAGCGGAGTTGACAAAGCCGCCGACAGTACAGCAGTTTTAATTTCAAATATATGCTGTATGCTTACAGACGACGAAAAGCAGAAAAAAATATTGCGTGAGTTCGGTTATTATGTCGGGCGGTGGATATATCTTATTGATGCGGCAGATGATTTGCCGAAAGATATAAAGAAAAATTCATTTAATCCATTTAAAAAGCATTATATTTCGGATAATTCGGATATATCTTTAACTATGAGTTACTGCAATAATGTGCTTAATATGACAGTGGCACAGGTTGTTGCGGCATATAATCTTCTTGAAATTAAGGATTACAAAGAAATTTTCGATAATATAGTATATAAAGGTCTGTCATCACAGCAGGAATACTGCCTTTTTGAAAAATATAAAGAAAAAGACAAATCAAAAAAAGACTATTATCCCGCACTTTCACGAAAGGAATAAAAAACTATGAATAACGACCCTTACAAGATACTTGATGTTTCGCCTGACGCAACAGATGAAGAAGTGAAACAGGCATACCGCAAACTTGCAAAAAAATATCACCCCGATAATTATGTAAACAGTCCTCTTGCGGAAACAGCGTCAGAAAAAATGAAAGAAATCAATGACGCTTATGACCGTATTCTTTCCGAGCGTAAAAAGGCAAAAAGTCAGGGACAAAATTATCAGACATATCACACAAATCAGTCACGCTTTGCAGATATAAGAGCCTTGATAAATGCCGGAAGATTCACTGAGGCAGAACAGGCACTCAATTCTATAATTTCAACCGAGCGTGACGCTGAGTGGTATTATCTTATGGGTATAATAGTTTACCGTAAGGGTTGGCTTGAAGACGCATACAATTATTTTTCAACCGCCTGTAAAATGGATCCGACAAATGCCGAGTATAATTCCATTTATCAGAAAGTCAAGGCACAACGTTCGGGGCAATTCGGCGGATATAATCAGAATGAAGGTGTATCAATGCCCTGTACGTGTTGTGATATGTGTGCTACACTTTTGTGTATGGATACCTGTATGAATTGCTGTTGTAACGGCTGTCGCTGACGGCGGAAAGCGTGAATTATTATGAATACAGCAAAAAAGACCGCACTCGGCGGTATAATTACAGCACTGTCGGCGGTTTCAATGATAATTTCAAATATTATACCTGTTGGAATGTATGTTTTTCCGGCACTTGCGGGTATTCTTATATACATTCTCTCGGTTATCTGCGGAAAAAGCTACGGCTGGTCGTCATTTGTGGCAGTGGGAATAATATCGTTCATTCTGTGTGCCGACAAAGAAACAGTATTGTGTTACTTGTTTTTGCTCGGATATTATCCTATGATTAAATCATATATTGAAAAAATCAGATTAAAGCCTGTTGCATTTATATTAAAACTTGTGGTGCTTAACGTTGCGGCAGTTGCAATATATTTTCTTATGCTTTATGTGTTTTCAATGTCACAGGACGAATTTACGATATTCGGTGTAAATCTTCCGCTTGTGTTTCTTGCAATGCTCAATATAGTGTTTATTGTGTATGATTATTCACTGACAGTTTTCAATAGAACATATTGCAGAAAAATTACAGAAACAATTACAAAAATGTTCAAATAATTACAGCGGATATTTTTCTGAAAATTTTGTCATTAAATCATATAATTTCATCTGGTAAATTCTTCATTCTACCCATAAAATTGCTTGATTTTTGTTGAAAATTGGTATGTGTCATAAAAATTATATCTTATTTATACATTTTGCCGATTGAAATTTTACTTAAATTGCTTTATAATAATTATAATTATTGACAAGTATATTTATTACATTTTTGTAACATAAGGAAAGGTCGTGTAACTTTGTCGGCAAAAAGATATAAACAAAAAGAAAAATACTTTTCTGAAAAAGTAAAAAACACAAAGCATAAAGTACAGAAATCAATCGCACTGCTTTGTTCGGCGGCAGTTCTTGCAACGGCAGTACCGGTAGTTTCTATGATGTCGGTAGGGGCTGAATCTGCAATATATGCTTCAACCACAGCATACCTTAATATGCGTAGGGGAGCTGGTATGGATTACAGCGTAATAAAGGTAATTCCGCAAAATACCTCTGTAAGAGTTCTCCGTGCTTTATCAGGTTGGCTGAAAGTCAGAACATCTGACGGTACTGAGGGATATTGCTCAACCGATTATCTCGACATAACAACAAATGCCAAGACGACCACCTATCTTAATCTCCGAAAGGGTGCAGGAACAAATTATTCCGTTATAAAAACAATCAGTCCGAATGTTACCGTAGATGTTCTTAAAATTGTCAACGATTCTTGGGCAAATGTAAAACTTTCCGACGGAACAAAGGGATATGTATGTACCGATTATATTTCTTACATAACATCGTCATCAAACAGCGGTGTCAGTCAGGGAAACAATTCAAACAACGATACAACGGTTAAAAATACATTAAAACTCTCATCATCATCATTGAAAATTGCTGTCGGTAAATCAGCAACAATAACGGCAGACGCAAGTTCAGGCGGAAAAACAGAGTGGAAATCATCAAACACCAAAGTTGCGACAGTATCATCATCAGGACAGATAAAAGGTATTTCTGACGGTACGGCAACAATTACCGTAACCGATATAAAGACAAAAATAACGGCAAAATGTACCGTTAATGTTGTTAAGACGGATTATACATCAATCACTCTTTCAAAAACATCAGATACTCTTTATACCGGAAAAAGCCTTACTCTTACGGCAACAACCAAACCTGAATCAAACAGCAAAGTGAACTTTAAATCTTCAAATACTTCCGTTGCAAAGGTTTCATCTGACGGTAAAGTCACAGCGGTAAATGCCGGAACAGCAACAATTACTGCATACGATTCAACAGGTCTTATTACGGCAAAATGTACAATTACGGTAAAAGAAAAAGACTCAATTTCAATCTCAAAATCAAGTGTTTCAGTAAATGAAGGTTCTTCCGTATCAATTACGGCTAAGGCGTCAGATTCATCTATGAAAATTTACTGGTCATCAAGCGACCTTAATGTTGCAGGTGTTAATAATGGTGTTATAAGCGGACTTCGTCCCGGAAAAGCAACAATAACTGCTTCCGATGAGTCAGGTAAAATAAAAGCGTCTTGCGTTGTTACCGTAAAGGACGTTTCATCAGGAAATGTTACACTTTCACGTTATTCAACATCAACAACTGCCGGCAAAACAATCTACATAAAGGGTTATTCTTCAAATTCAGCATACTGGGGAACAAGCGACTCAAGCATAGCAACTGTTTCAAGAGGATTTATAGAAACCAAAAAAGCGGGCAGAGTGGCAATTACATATTCAGATAATTACGGTCATAAGGCTGTATGCGTTGTTACAGTTTATGATGCCGCACCGATAAAATTTTCCTATTCTTCTCCTAACTCGGCAACACTCAATTCCGACGTAACTCTGGTTGCAATTACAGATAAGTCAAGACAAAAGGTTCGTTTTGATATTGAAGTGAATGGCAAAACAGTCAGTGTTGAGGCAAACAAAAAATACGCAGACGGCAATACTTATGTATGGAAAGGCAAGTACCGTGTAACAAGTGCCGGAACATTCAATGTAAAAACCTATTCATACAGTGGCGGTATGTGGAAGACCTGTTCTGACGGCGAAACAGATATTTATGTAAGTTCAAAGACAAATCCGAACACAACCGGTCTTGATAAACTCCGTGCAAGTGATGAGTTAATCAGATTTATCGGTGAAAAGGAAGGCTTTGTTTCTGCTATAACTTATGATACTCTTGCAAACAATATTCCGACACTCGGTCACGGTTATGTTGTATGGGAAGGACAGCAGTTCTACGATAATCTTACAAGAAATGAAGGCTACGCACTTCTTGTTGACGCTGTAAACAACGATTCCTATACATCAAAAGTCAACAATATGCTTGTCAGCAATAAAGTAAGATTTAATCAGCGTCAGTTTGACGCACTTGTCAGTTTCTCCTATAATCTCGGTACAGGCTGGACTTCTTCATCAGACTTAAAGGACATACTTCTTAATTCTATCGGTACAATCTCATCTGGTACTGTACTGACAGGAAAGGTTACAGCATACAGTGGTCTTAATCTCCGTTCACAGCCAACAACATCTTCAAATGTCGTAGAGGTTCTTGAATGTGGAGAAAGAGTCACACTTGCAAGTTCACAAAAATACAATAATGTATGGTATAAAGTAAAGACATCAAGCGGAAAAACAGGCTATTGCAGTGGTACATATCTCAATATTGCAACAACGGGAGAGGTTGGTCGTGACCTCAACTATGTAAACAAAAATGCACTCATAAGAGAAATGCTTTCTTACCATCACGCTTGCGGAGTCTGCTACTACGGACTGCTTTACAGACGTGCAGACGAACTTGAAATGTTCCTTTACGGCGATTATGTTGCAGACGGACGAAGCAACAACCACAACTTCCCGAATCCGTATTGTATTTCATTCCCATAATGAACCGGGCGGCATATAAAAATGCCGCTCTTTTTCATATTTATAAAAATTTCAAGAGGTGCTTCAAAAATGAGCGAAAAGAAAACAGGATTTATAGGTGCAGGAAATATGGCAACCGCAATTATCAACGGAATACTCAAAAACAAAGCAAAATCCGCTGATAAAATCAATGTGTTTGACCTTGACAGCGAAAAACTTAATCTTATGTCGCAAAAAGGCGTAAACTGTATGGAAAGCGGCAAAGAACTTGTAAAAAACAGTGATATAATTGTTCTTGCGGTAAAACCTCAGAATTACGATTCTGTTCTTAACGAAATCAAAGATGTAGTTGAAGAAAACAAGGTTTTTGTTACAATAGCCGCCGGAATTTCAATCGAATATGTTCAGACAAAACTTGAAAAACAGTGTCCTATGGTTCGTGTTATGCCGAACACACCACTTCTTCTCGGCAAAGGTGCAACAGCAATGTGCCGCTCGGAATCAATTACAGATGAAGACTTTGACGAGGTTTACAAGATGTTTGCATTGTCTGGTGACGTAGCAATACTTCCCGAATCACAGATGAATGAAATCATCGCAGTAAACGGCAGCAGTCCGGCATATATCTATCTTTTTGCAAAATCAATGGTTGACTATGCGGTATCAGTTGGCATTGACCGTGACACAGCACTTACTCTTATATGCAAAACATTTGAGGGCAGTGCGGAAATGCTGCGTTCAAGCGGCGATTCTCCCGAAACACTTATTGAAAAGGTTTCCTCAAAGGGCGGCACAACAATAGAGGCTATGAAAATACTTAATGAGCGTGAAGTGCCAAAAGCTATATTTGACGCTATGGCAGCCTGTACAAAACGTGCCGAAGAACTTGGAAAGTAACAGAAAATAATCATTTTCTATATTATCAATTCCCGAAAATCTGAAAAGGTATTCGGGGATTTTTATTTTTGTTGATAACTTATTGTCGATTATAACTACTTGATTTTTTTACCGTCGGGATATAAAATATTTATGTTAAAACGAAAATAATAAATTTATGGGAGTATTGAAATGGCTAAAAATTTATTATCGAAAATAAATGAGCAAACTGCAAATTTTTCAAAGGGACAGCGTCTTATTGCACATTTTATAACGGAACATTATGATAAAGCGGCATTTATGACAGCCTCAAAACTCGGAACGACAGTCGGTGTCAGCGAATCAACGGTTGTCCGTTTTGCAACGGAACTCGGATATGACGGCTACCCGAAAATGCAGAAAGCAATGCAGGAAATGGTACGTGACAAGCTGACCTCAGTTCAAAGAATAGAAGTCACAAAAAACCTCATAGGCAACGAAAATATACTCGAAACCGTTCTTAATCAGGACATTGAAAAAATCAGGCGTACAATCGAAGAAACCTCAAAAGAAGATTTTGACAATGCCGTTAAAGCTATATCCAAAGCAAAAACAATTTATATTTTTGCGGTAAGAAGTTCAGCGGCTCTTGCGTCATTTTTAGGATATTATTACTCACTTATTTTTGAAAATGTAAAGGTCATAAGTACATACGGCGAAACCGAAATATACGAAAATCTTTTCAGAATAACATCTGATGACGTATTTATCGGAATAAGTTTTCCACGCTATTCAAATGCCGCAATCAAGGCTATGAATTTTGCACACCGACGTGGAGCAAAAGTCATAGCACTTACGGACAGTATGGTCAGTCCGTTGGTTGCAATGTCGGACTATGTTCTTATTGCAAAAAGCGATATGGCATCGGTTGTCGATTCACTTGTTGCACCATTGAGTATGATAAACGCTCTTATTGTTGCGACCGTTATAAATCTTGACGAAAAAGTAAAGAATATATTTGATAATCTCGAAAATATATGGGAAGAATACGATGTTTATCAGAACGACGGGGAGGAAACATCAGATTGACACAAAGAAAAGTTGCAGTTATCGGCGGCGGTGCGGCTGGTATGATGTCGGGAATTTTTGCAGCATACAGCGGCGACAGCGTGGTTATTTTTGAAAAAAATGCTAAAATCGGACGAAAACTTTATATAACGGGCAAAGGTCGCTGTAATGTAACAAATAATTGTGATATTCAGACAGTTCTTGCGAATACACCGACAAACAGCCGATTTCTTTACAGTGCATTAAACCGTTTTTCACCACAAGATACAATGGATTTTTTTGAAATGAACGGACTGCCGCTCAAAACTGAGAGGGGAAACAGAGTTTTTCCCGTATCCGACAAAGCCGCTGATGTTGTCGATACTCTTTTAAAAGTATCAAAACAGGTGGGCTGTAAAATAATTCACGAAAACGTTATAGATATAATCATTGAAAACAATGAAGTAAAAGCGGTAAAAACAGATAACCGCACAATGAATTTCGATAAAATAATAATAGCCAGTGGCGGAAAATCCTATCATCTTACAGGCTCAACAGGTGATGGCTATAAATTTGCAAAAAAAGCCGGACACAATATAATTCCGCTGAAACCGTCACTTGTTCCGTTGCAGTCGTCAGATAATTTTTGTGCGGAAATGAATGGCTTACAGCTGAAAAATATCGCCATAAGTGTTGTTGACACAAAGACCAATAAAAAAATTTATGATGATTTCGGAGAACTGCTTTTTACTTATTACGGAATTTCAGGAGCGGTAATTCTCAGTGCAAGCTCTCATATAGGTGAAATGTCAGAGGGAAGATACAGAATTGATATTGACCTTAAACCAGCACTTTCCGAAGAACAGTTAAATTCAAGGCTTTTGCGTGAATTTAAGAAAAACCACAACAAAGAATATATTTCAATACTTCATTCATTACTGCCGTCAAAAATGACAGAAGTTTTTGCACAGCGTTCAGGAATTTTACCCGACAAAAAATGCAGTGAAATTACAAAAACCGAGCGTTACAATATAATAAAACTTCTGAAAAATTTTGGTGTGACAATTTCATCATTCCGACCGCTTGACGAGGCAATAGTAACTTCCGGCGGAGTTGATACAAAGGAGATAAACCCGAAAACAATGGAGTCAAAACTTGTAAAAGGCTTGTATTTTGCTGGTGAAGTAATTGATGTTGACTGCTACACAGGAGGTTTTAACTTGCAGACAGCATTTTCAACGGGTGTTCTTGCCGGCGAAAACTGACAGATAATTGGAGGAGATATTATGGGCTTTCAGGACGACTGGATGTTAAGACAGGTAGAGATGATTGCACACTTTGTAGCAAAGGTTGTGTTTCAGAAAGATACCGTAGAATATGAAGTAACTGACGAACTCAGCAATACTGATTTATTGCATAACAAACTCGACAAACTTATAAAAGAGGGCAAAATCTGTGAGGCGGAAGATATGCTGTTTGACAATATAGAGTATAACGACAGATACATTGAACTTGCAACGGATTTTTACCGTAAAATAAATGCTTTTACCGATAAAGAACTGGAAAATCTTAATTTTTCAAGAGATGAAGTTTACGAAGGCTTTATAGATATTCTTGAAAAACTCGGCGTACCCGTTGAACAGTTCCGTGAATAATTAAAAAGCTCTGAAATTCAGAATAAACGAATTTCAGAGCTTTTTATTTATATTTTGATTTTAAAATTCAGGCTTGATACTGCGTAGGAACAAATCAGACAGTCCTTTTTTAGCGGTAGTGTTGCCCTGAATTACATTATAAACGGTTTCGCATATCGGCAAATCAACATTGTATTTCTGACCGAGATATACAAGTGCGGTAGTTGTGTCAACACCCTCAGCAAGTTTGTCGAATTTTTCGCCTTTTACAAGCATTTCACCAAATCGTCTGTTGTGGCTGTACTGTGAAAACAAAGTAGCCTCATAGTCGCCAAGATGACACAAACCGTAAGCCGAAAGCTCATTTCCGCCCATAGCTTTTATCAGTCTTGAAATTTCCCTTGTACCTCTCGACATCAAAGCACCTTTGAGTGAAGAAAGATTAAGACCGTCAAGCATACCGGCGGCAATACCAATAGTATTTTTAGCGGCGGCACCTATTTCACTTCCGATAAGATCCTGTCCGACATAAAAACGTATAAGGTCGCTTGAAAACTCTTTGATAAGGAAATGTTTAAGGTCGTCGTGCCTTGAATCAATTACCATACAGTTAGGAATACCGTTGCTGAAATCCTGTGGGTGTCCGGGTCCTACCCATATTGCAACATGTGTTTCGTCAGTAACAAATTCTTCTACAATCTCAGTAAGCCTTTTGCCTGTGTTTATTTCAATGCCTTTCATACAAAGAACAATTTTTTTGCCCTTTAAATCAAGTTTTGAAAGCGTTTTCATAAATGAACGCAAAGCCTGGGAACTTATTGAAATAATAAGAATATCAGCGGAATTTACAGCCTCGTCAAGATTATCTGTAACATTTATAGACTCTCTGAAAGTCAGCATATTGTTTTTTCTTGTATTTTTAATTTCTAAAAACTGAGGAGCGTCAGACAATCCCCATATTGTAACATTATGACCTATTTTATCAAGATACCAGCCGATAAAAGAACCCCACCGTCCACAGCCGAGAAGTGTTATTTTCATATTGCGTATGTCCTCCGTCGTTGAAATATGAAAATATTATAACATATCTTATTTGAAAAATCTACCTAATTATTTTGTTTTTGAAAACAGTTCTTTTAATCCTATTACAAGCAGCATAATTCCGAAAATCACCGAAAGCGTTTTGTTGTCAAAATATGATGTCAGATATGAACCGACAACCGCCCCGATACAGCCCATAACAGAAAATGGAATTGCAATTTTCCAGTCAATCAGTTTTTTGTACGAATAAATGATTATTGCAACAACGGCACAGGGAACAAAGAAAATAAGATTAATTCCCTGTGCAAGTGTCTGTTCATAATTGCAGAATACCGTCAGAACAATCACTAAAACACCGCCGCCGCCCATTCCCATAGCACCCAGTATTCCCGAAACAATACCGGCAGCGGCAATATAAATTCCGCTCATCTTGTAATAAGGCGGTATGCCGCCCAGAGCATAAGCACAGCAAAAACCTTGCGTATTATCACAGGTTTCAGCTTTGACAAAAACACCGTTCCTATAACCGAGCCTATAACTCCCCATATCAGAAACGGTGCAGCGTCACCGAAAGTCACCTTGCCGCTTGTTATATACATTATAATGCTGACAACGCATATAGGCAGAATTATCGCAACACAGGTTGCGTGTGATTTTTGTACATCAAGTTTTGACTGTAATATCGGTACAACAGGCATACCACCGCCAGCACCAAGAAGTCCGTTCAGCACTCCCGCAAGAATACCCCATAAAGAAAACAAATACTTTTTCATTTCAAAACCCCGAATACTATGTTTTGAATATTATTCTCAGTATTTTAACAAAAATACACAACAAAATTTTGCACATAAAAATAAAACACCGATTTTTAGATTACAAATAATATTGAATATGTCAGAAAAAAATGCTATTATATGTAATACAGAAAAGGCGGTGCAATGATGAAAAAATGGACGGTATCCGAGCTTGATAAAAACAAAGTAAGAGAACTTTCAAAAAAATATAATCTTCCTGTTTTTACTTCAATGCTGCTGACAATAAGAGGACTTACAGAACCTGATGAAATTCAAAAGTTTTTTGCCACAGACAATGAACTTTCAGACCCTTTTGAAATAAAGGATATGGACAAGGCGGTTGCAAGAATAAAAAAAGCCGTTACAGAATATCAGAAAATATGCGTATATGGCGATTATGACTGTGACGGTGTAACATCAACAGCAATACTTTATTCATACCTTGAATCAGTGTGTGCAAACGTTATGTTTTATATACCCGACAGAAATGCCGAGGGTTACGGAATGAATAAAACAGCCGTTGAAAAGCTGCACAAACAGGGAGTAAACCTTATTATAACAGTTGATAACGGTATTTCGGCAATAGATGAAATAAATTATGCCGATTCACTCGGTATTGATGTTGTGGTTACTGACCACCACAAGCCACAGGACGTTCTTCCGAAAGCCGTCGCCATTGTAAATCCGCACAGAAACGACGAAACGGCAAAATTTCGTGATTATTCGGGTGCCGGACTTGCACTTAAACTTGTAACGGCACTTGAAGGCGACAGTTTCAGCGTTATTGAAAATTATTCCGACCTTGCCGCTTTTGGCACTGTTGCTGACCTTGTTCCGCTTAAAAGCGAAAACCGTGATATAGTAAAAAACGGAATTGTAAACATAGAAAACACCGAGCGTATCGGAATATCGTCACTTATTGAAAAATCACAGACCGCAAAGGTAAATGCCGGCACAATAGGTTTTAGACTTGCACCACGTATAAATGCGGCGGGCAGACTCGGTTCACCGTATGACGCACTTGAACTTTTCCTCACAGAAGATGATGAAACAGCCGATGAAAAAGCCGAACTTCTCAGCAATCTCAATACACAGCGTCAGACCATAGAAACAGAAATATACAAACAGATTGAAGATAAGTTTATTTCAAATCCGCAGCTTGCATACGACAGAGTTATTGTTGTATCGTCAGAGGGCTGGAATGCCGGAGTAATAGGCATTGTGTCCTCAAAAATCACAGACAAATATGGCAAACCGTCAATAATAATTTCGGAAGACGGCGAAATATGCAAGGCGTCAGGGCGGAGTATAAGCGGTTTTTCGCTTGTTGATGCGGTTTTTGCGTGTTCGGAGTATCTTGAAAAATTCGGCGGACACCCAATGGCAGTCGGTTTCAGCATAAAGCGTGAAAACATAGATAGTTTCAGAAAAGCAATAAACGATTATGCAAACAAACTTGAACGTATGCCTCTTGCTACACTCAAACTTGACTGTAATCTTAACCCCGGCACAATTACAACAGATATGGTAAAGCAATTACAAATGTTTGAGCCTTTCGGCTACGGAAATCCAAAGCCGATATTTGCACTTAACAATATGCTGCTTGAAAAAATCACTCCCGTAGGAAACGGAAATCATCTCAAACTTTCAATATCAAGAGAAAAAGCAAGACTTAACATTATGAAATTTTCAACCACAAAGGAACAGTTTCCATACAGTGAGGGAGATATGCTTGATTTTGCGGTAAATCTTGACATAAATATTTATCAGGGACAGTCTTATGTTTCTTTTTCGGTAAAAGATATAAAGCCGTCGAATTTTGATACCGAAAAAGCTATGTATGAAATACAGGACTATGAACTCTACAAAAGCGGAATTATTCCAAAAAATTCAGCCGATAAAATTCCTACACGTGATGAATTTGCGACAGTTTACCGTTATATACGAAAAAATCCAGGACAAAACTATTCAATAGACGCACTTTGTCTTAAACTTTCCATAGGTGCATTTAAACTTCTGAACATTCTTGACATAATGAACGAGCTTTATCTCATCACATACAGACGTGATGTTGATAATCTTAATATTTCAATACGTGAAGTCAACGGAAAGGTTGACCTCAATGCGTCAAAAATACTGAGAAAATTAAGGGAGGATATGAAAAATGCCTGAAAAACCGAAATACTATGAAGATTATAACGAGCTTGTCGAGCTTATGAAAAAAAGCGACCATACCTATGATTTTGACCTTATTGACAAGGCATATCATTTTGCGGAAGAAAAACACGGAAATCAACGCAGAGCGTCAGGTATTCCGTATATCCTGCACCCGACATCAGTTGCCTGTATTCTTGTTGAACTCGGAATGGACAGCGAATCTATTGCCGCAGCACTTCTGCACGACGTAGTTGAAGACACACCAGTCACTCTTGAAGAAGTAACAAAACTTTTCGGCTCGGAAATTGCCGAACTCATTGACGGTGTTACAAAACTCGGAAAAATTCCCTACTCATCAAGGGAAGAACAACAGGCGGAAAATATCCGTAAAATGCTTATCGCAATGTCAAACGATATTCGTGTAATAATAATAAAACTTGCCGACAGACTGCACAATATGCGTACAATCGAATGTATGAAAGAACAGCACCGCCGTGACAAAGCACTTGAAGTTATGGAGGTTTATGCTCCTATTGCACACCGACTCGGTATCCGTGCAATAAAAGAAGAACTCGAAGACCTGTCAATCCGTTATCTTGACCCTGTCGGATATGCCGAAATCGAAAAACAGCTTGCACTCAAAAGCAAGGACAGAATAAACTTTGTCGCAAACATAAAACAAATGCTTTACGACAGACTGAAAGACGAAATTAAAAATGTATATATCGAGGGTCGTGTCAAGAGTATTCACGGTATTTACAAAAAGACCTTTATGAAAGGCAAAAATATGGATCAGATTTATGATATTTTTGCCGTGCGTGTAATTGTCGATACCGTTGCTGACTGTTATAATGTACTTGGTGTTGTACACGATTTGTTCAAGCCATTGCCTAACAGATTCAAGGACTATATTTCAACACCAAAGCCGAATATGTATCAGTCACTTCATACAACTGTTATCGGAAAAGAGGGCATACCCTTTGAAATTCAGATAAGAACCTGGGAAATGCACTACACCGCCGAATATGGTATTGCGGCACACTGGAAATACAAAGAGGGCATAACTAAAAAAGATTCACTTGATGAACGTCTTGCGTGGATAAGAAAAATGCTTGAAAATCAGAGCGACAACGATTCCACCGATATTGTCCGCACAATAAAAATGGATCTTGCCCCCGAAGAAGTTTTTGTATTTACACCGAAAGGCGACGTTATCAATCTTCCGGCTGGTGCAACAGTAATTGATGTCGCTTATGCAATTCACAGTGAAGTCGGCAACCGTATGATTGGTGCAAAGGTTGACAAGCGTATTGTGCCGATTGACTACAAAGTCAAAACAGGTGAAATAGTCGAAATAGTTACCGCAAAGGAAAGTTCAGGGCCAAAGCGTGACTGGCTTAATATTGTCCGTACAAGTGAGGCAAGAAGTAAAATCAGACTTTGGTTCAAGCGTGAAAAGCGTGACGAGAACATTCAGGAGGGCAAAGCACAGCTTGAATCCGAATTTAAGCGTCTTAATATCAATGTTCCTGAAAAAGATATGGCTGAATTTCTTGCAAATGTTATGCACCGTCAGAACTGCAATACGCTTGAAGACTTTTATGCGTCAATCGGATATGGCGGAGTTCAGCTATGGCGAATACTTCCGAAAATCAAAGAAGAATATTTCAAAAAATATACCGTTGTCGAGCCGGCACCTGTTGTAATAACCGAACCTGTCCGCAAAAAAGTCAGCAGTGGTGTTCACGTTGAGGGAATTGACGACTGTCTTGTAAAATATTCAAAATGCTGTAATCCGCTTCCTGGTGACGACATAATAGGATTTATTACAAGAGGCTATGGTGTATCCATACATAAGCGTACCTGTTCAAATGTTCCGAAAGACATAGCAAATTGTGCCGAACCGGCACGTTGGGTAAAAGCGGAATGGGCAAGTCAGATTCACGACGAAACCTTCCAGTCAACCTTGCAGATTACCGCAACCGACAGAACAGGACTTCTTGCCGACATTACAAATCAGCTTTCCGCAATGCACATATTTATCCATAACCTTAATTCAAGAGAAACCAAAAACGGTATGGCAACTATTGAAGTCAGCATAACCGTCAACGGCATAAACCACCTTAAAACCGTTATTAGCAGACTCAGCGGCATAAACGGCATAGTCGCAATAGGCAGAAACTGATATTCAGAGTGGAGTGTGGAGAGTGGAGTGTGGAGTTATAAAAACCGCAAGTTTTGCTCAACACTTGATATAATTTGATAAATTCAGAAAGGAAACAAGATGAAAGCAGTAATACAGCGTGTCGCTCATTGTGAAGTTGTTGTTGACGAAAAAACAGTCGGCAAAATTTCTCAGGGTTTTTTGATACTTCTTGGAGTTGAAAACGGAGATACCCAAAAAGACGCAGAAAAACTCAGTGCAAAAATTTCGGGACTTCGTATTTTCACAGATGAAAACGATAAAATGAATTTGTCGCTTGTCGATATAAACGGCGAAGTTCTTGTTGTGTCTAATTTTACACTTTGTGCCGATTGCCGAAAGGGCAGACGACCAAATTTTGAAAATGCCGAACGTCCCGAAAAAGCCGAACCGCTGTATGAATACTTTTGTAATTGTATGAAAAACAACGGAATTAACAAGGTTGAAAAAGGCATTTTCGGTGCTGATATGAAAGTATCACTCCTTAACGACGGCCCAGTTACAATCATAATCAATTCCAAAGACTTAGCGTGATTTTTTGTTTTAGTTAAGGAGATGGTTCTGTGAGTTTTGGTAATATTTTATGGCTTTTATTTGATAGTCTTTTGTTCACCTTGTTTTATATATTTCCGGTATTTTTGACTTTATTTAATACTGTAATTCTGTTTAAGAAAAATATAAAACATAAAGCATTGGAAAAAGCAGCCGTTATTACAACCTTTGTTGTCGGAATACTTTATACATTATTACTGTCAGGCTATCTTGGTATGCCCGAATGGGATAAACCGCTTGTTGTAGGTAATGATTATGCTCATACATATATTTCAGGAAATTATCCGATAATTGTTATTTTAGCTGTGATTGGTATCTTGGGGTATATTATTCTCAGAATAAAAAGATTTAATATGCCACCGCTTGTTACTGCTATTTGTATGTCGTCTGTTTATATCGGCTGTATATTAAGTATAGCAATAATACTTCAATTATCCGTTCATAATAACAATTCAACACTTGATAAAGACCTTTGGTACAGAATATATCTTGCTTTACTGCCTTTTAACTATATCATAATTTCCGCAAGGCTTATAAAAGAAATGCTTATGACGGAACTTCCGAAAGACAACTCCGAAACCTACGACGGAAAATTCCCGAAAATCCATAAAATTTTAAGCAACAGTAAAAATCTTCCTGTTGTGGCAATAGTCCTGCTTGTGCCAATATTGAGCATACTTATGCTTATAACGGTTTTATTCGGACAACAGCCCGATTCCGCAATAAGAGCCTTTACCGAAACAAGCGAATGGCTTTTTTCAACAAAGGTATCACCTGAACCCATAGCACCTGACGGACACTATCTTTGCACGGTTGCGGCGGGAGGTCACGAAAAACTGGTAAAACCGCTGAGAACGGGAGAACGCAGAGGACACAAAATAATTGTCAACAGACAGTTATGTGTCGCAAATGCCTTTGAGGAGTTAATCAACGAAAAAGCACCGAAATTTCACCATTTCATAAGACATATTTATAACAAATACGGCTACCCTGTTTCAAAACACATAAAAACACCTTTGGCGGCTGATATTACATATATTATTATGAAACCGCTTGAATATTTTTTCGTTGTGGTATTATATTTGTTTGACAAAAAGCCCGAAAACCGTATTGCAAGCCAATATTCACCCTTAAAGAAACAAGAAAAATAAAAAAGGAGATATTAAAATGATAAAAATACAGTCTTTTCCGCTCGGACAGTTACAGGCGAACTGCTATTTTGTAACAAACACCGATTCTGATGTTTCACTTCTTATTGACACTGGTGCAGAGTCATTTGAAGTTGAAAACAAAGTCAATGATTTCGGTTCGGAAAAACTTAAATATATACTTCTTACTCACGGTCACTATGACCATATCGGAAACGTCGCCGCAATGAAAAAAAGATACCCTAATGCACAGATTGTAATAGGCGAAAAAGAGGCAGATTTTACACACAAGGACACACTCAATCTGTCACTGTTTTTCGGCGGTTCAATAGAACATTTTACACCTGATATATTGGTAACTGACGGAATGACGCTTGATTTCGGAAACGAAAAAATAAAAGTTCTTGAAACTCCCGGTCATACTGTCGGCGGGGTATGCTATATTATCGGCGATAATATTTTTACAGGCGACACAATAATGAGCCAGACAACAGGAAGAATGGATTTTCCGACAGGCAACAGCCGTGATATGTACGAATCTGTAAAGAAAATTGCGGCAATAAAAGAAAATCTTAATGTTTATTGTGGACACGGCGAAAGTTCGACACTTGACTACGAGCGTAAACATAATATATTTATGGGGAACTGTTCTTATGACGATTTATATTGATAATCACTCATTCCACTATGAAATGGAAAACCTTGTGCGGTTGTTTTTTCCTAACGACAAAATAAATGTAACAAACGAAATTCCACAGGAAAAGGAAATGCCGTATATTATAACATCAATGAATACTGACGATAATTCAACAACAGTTAAAGTACAGGTTACAACTGAAAATTTTTGCGAAACTAACGAAAAAACCGTTGAACCCTCATCAGAAGATTTTGAAAAAAATGCAGAGCGTACAATGGCGGTGTGTTTGTATGAACTGCTTTGTAAATTAACAGGCAGAACACAGCCGTGGGGCATACTTACAGGTGTACGCCCGATAAAACTTTTCCGCCGTCTTTCCGCTGAATATGGCGAGGACAGTGCAAAAAGCTATTTTGAAAACAAACTTCTTGTTTCAGAGGAAAAAACAGAACTCAGTGCGATAACCGAAAAATACGAGCAAAAAATTCTTGCACTCAGTCAGCCACGTTCATTCAGCCTGTATGTTTCAATACCGTTTTGCCCGACAAGATGTTCATACTGTTCGTTTGTTTCACAGTCAATCGAAAAGGCGAAAAAACTTATTGAGCCTTATTTTGAACTGCTTTGCAAAGAGATAGAATATACAGCAGAACTTGCAAAAGAATGTAATCTTAAACTTGAAAGCGTTTATGTCGGCGGCGGTACACCTACAACACTTAATGCCGAACAGCTTAAAATTCTGATACAAACAATAAATTCAAATTTCGATATGAAAACGTGTCGGGAATTTACTGTTGAGGCTGGTCGTCCCGATACAATCGACAGAGAAAAACTTGTTTCAATCTATAATGGCGGAGTTGACCGCATAAGCATAAATCCGCAAACCTTGAATGACAGTGTGCTTGAAGTTATAGGCAGAAAGCATACCGCCGCACAAACGATTGACGCTTTTAATCTTGCAAGGGAAACAGGCTTTAAGCATATCAATATGGACTTAATCGCCGGACTTCCGACAGATACAGTTGAAAGTTTTAATGATACACTTGACAAGATTATAGCTTTGAATCCTGAAAGTATTACGGTTCATACTCTTGCGATGAAACGTTCCTCACGACTTACAGGACAGGGAACAGAGCTTGAAACAGGCAAAGAAGTTCCCGCCGCAAAAATGCTCCGTCAGTGCGAAAAAATGCTTACGGCATACGGTTATCACCCATACTATTTATACCGTCAGAGTCGTATGGAAGGCAATCTTGAAAACGTCGGCTGGTCAAAGGACGGTTACGACGGCATATATAATGTCTATGTAATGGACGAAACCCATACAATCCTCGGTTGCGGTGCCGGTGCAGTCACAAAACTTAAAAAACCGCAGAGTGAGGAACTTACAAGAATATTCAACTACAAATATCCATATGAATATATTAACGGTTTTGACGAAATGTTAAACCGAAAAAAGCAGGTGAAAACATTTTATGATGACTTATCTGAATACCTATCGCAGATATGCCTGTGATTTGGACAGAATAAATTACGAGGCAAAAAATAACACTGCCGATTTTATCAGAATGACAGAGGGTATTTTTCGATATGATTTAAGACTAATTGTCGAACAAATATTGGATATGAACAGCGACAGACACGTTATTTTGCTTTCAGGGCCGTCAGGCAGTGGAAAAACAACCAGTGCAAAGAAACTTGCTGATGAATTTAAAGTTCACGGTGTTGACGTACAGCTTATATCAATGGACGACTTTTACCTTGGCATAGATTATGTGTGCAAAACCCCTGACGGCAAGCCCGATTTTGAATGTGTTGAGGCACTCGACATTCCGCTTATACGCAAGACAATAGAGCAGCTTGCCGAAACAGGCGAATGTACAATTCCTAAATATGATTTCACAATAAGTCAGCGTTCATCTGAAACAAGAGAAATAAAGCTTAGCCATAATTCCGTTATCATAATTGAGGGTATTCACGCATTGAATCCTATATTCAGTGACGGTATGCCTGTTGATAAAGTTGTTAAAGTTTATGTCAGCGTAAAACAGGGAATAAAATCGGGCGAGGATTATGTTCTTACAAACCGTGATATACGCTTTTTAAGACGTGTTGTGCGTGATTACAGTTTCCGTAAAGTTCCGCCTGAAAATATGCTTGAAATGTGGCCTACTGTGTGCGAGGGCGAAATAAAATATATCCGTCCGTACCGTTACACAAGTGACTTTACTGTCAATTCAATCCATATTTATGAGCCTTGTATAATGAAGAATACGGCATTGGAACTTTTGCAGAAAATTCAAAAAGACAATCCGAGCCGTGAATATACGGACAGACTTATACAGTCGCTTATGCGTTTTGAAAGCATAGATTCGTCACTTATTC
>JAQXZA010000084.1 GCA_029226955.1 Clostridia bacterium
CTATTTTTTCGATAATTGCCTCTTGCAATCCGAGTATTTTTTCGGTAAAATCAGTATAGAGCATATTTGTTCCTCCGTTCATAGGTTTCTTGTCAATTCCATTTTAACGGATTTTTAGCAAATATGCTCTACTTTTTTGAAAAAATTTTAAAAAGTTTTTTTGACTCTATTTGCTTACCCCAACATTTATTATAGAGCCACAAAAAATAAAAAATATCGGATACATTTGATTCTGAATGTATCCGATATTTTTTTCGGGAGTTATTTGAAAGTTAATGTTATTATTCTGTTGCTGTTTTTATAAACTTAATTTTGTCCATAGCCTTTAACATAGGTGTGATAACAAGCAGTTTTACTACTGTCATAGGTATTATCTGAACAAGAATACGTGACACTACTGTTGAAAAATAGAAAGCAAAGAAGTCTGTGCCTTCTCCTTTGTAAAGCATTGTTATCCACAGCGGAGTTATAAAAAGGCTGAACACAAATTCAGAAATAAGTACAGACACTAAAATTCTCCAAAATTTGTCGCTTTTTTTGAGAAACAATCCGAACACAGCACCTACGAGCATTGCCGAAATTGTAATCGGCGGAAACCACGGGCCGACAGGGTTAAAAATAACACCGATAATATCACCGATACCGGCAACCAATGCACCGCCTACTGCACCGTAAAGTCTTGCCGCAATAACTACGGGAATAAACGACAAGCCGATTTTTATATTCCAGACCTGAAATGTAAGAATTTGTGCAATAACGAACTGTGCCGCAATAAGTATTGCAAAGGTTGCGAGAGTCTGAGTTGATGTTTTGATGTTAATTTTGCTTTTTGTTTTGTTTTCGCTCATAAAAAAATCCTCCTTATTTTACAGATTCGCTGTAATAATAAGAAGAATACTTCTTGATATTATCAAACAGCGGGATGCAGAATGTGTACCGCAAGAAAATTTCTTTTCGTTTGTACGACAACTCCCCGTTCGTACAACACTTAACGCACACAAACTTACTCTGTATGTACTTAACTATACACCCATACATATCTTTTGTAAAGTAAAATTTATATAAACAAACGCAAAAAAATTTGTAGAGAGTGAAGAGTGGAGTGTGGAGAGTGGAGTTAGGAGTTAGAAGTTAGGAATATAAGGCTGACTTTTTAATATTGAAGTTAAAAGAAAATACGGATACCGAAACTACGATTATAGCTTGGTATCCGTATTTAAGTTTTTATATTGTGAAGAAATCAACAACGCAATTATGAATTATGAATTATGAATTGCTTTGGAGAAAACGGTTCATAAGTGTGTAGCCGGGGTCAACATAAATGCCTGTTGATGCGGCTGAATCTTCGTCAAATACTGTAACACCGCTGTCTTTTTCGTCATTACTGCGGTAGATAAAATACGGAACAGGTTCGCCTGAATGTGTTTTGATACAAAGCGGTGTCGGGTGGTCAGGAAGTACCATAATGCTGTAATCCTCGCCCATTTCTTTGAGTGCCTTTACAAGCGGTTCGAGAATAAGGTGGTCAATAAGTTCAATACTCTTTTTCTTGTTTTCAATTTCTGCACGGTGTCCACACTCGTCAGGTGCCTCAACGTGAATATAAACAAAGTCCTGTCCACGCTTTAATTCGTCTATTGCTGACTGTGCCTTGCCGCTGAAATTAGTATCAATATAGCCTGTTGCACCCTCGACGTTGCATACAGCCATTTCTGCACACTTGCCGATACCTTTGAGCAGGTCAACGGCTGAAATCATTGAGGCTTTAATACCGAATTTCTTTTCAAAGCTGTCAAGACGTGGTTTCATACCCTCGCCCCACAACCATATTGAGTTTGCGGGATTTTTGCCCTCAGCAACTCTTTTGAGGTTTACAGGGTGGTCTTTGAGGAGGTCATAGCTTTTCTTCATAAGGTCATAAAGCGGATCGACAAATTCGCCCTTTGGAATATATTCCGTAATTTTTCTGCCTGTAATATCGTGCGGCGGAGTGAGAATACCGGGTTTTGGTTCACCCTTTGTCCACACAAGACAATGACGGTAGCTTACACCGTTATAAAATCTGAATATATTATTACCGAGTTTTTCCTGTATGTATTCCACGAGGATTTTTGCCTCAGACGACGAAATATCACCGGCACAATAGTCAACCATTGTTTTGTCCTCATAGTTCGGCTCGTCCGAAAGAGTAACAAGGTTACATCTGAGTGTGACATCATCATTTTTGAGGTCTATTCCTATGCTTGCGGCTTCAAGCGGAGAACGACCTGTATAATAAACTTTCGGGTCATAACCGATAACAGAGAGGTTTGCAACATCACTACCGGGTTTCATACCTGTTGCAACGGTTTTTACCAAGCCTACTTCGGCTTTTGCGGCAAGAGAGTTCATATTCGGTTTGTCTGCGGCTGACATAGGAGTTTTGTTTCCGAGTTCGGCAACAGGTCTGTCTGCCATACCGTCACAAAGTACAACTGCATATTTCATAAAACGACTTCCTTCCGAAATTTTTGTCGTAACAATTTATTACCTGTCCATTATATAACTTTTTCGCCGCACATTCAAGAAAAAATTCATAATTCATAATTCATAATTATTATGACCGCTGCTGTATGCGTTGAGTTGACTAATTCTCAATTCTGCACTCTGCATTTTGCATTTCTAACTCCTCACTCCTAATTCCTAACTCCTGACATTATCTACCCATTCCGATTTTGTTGAACTGGCGGAGAGCAAGCTCGATTGACGCACCGCCAAAAACACCAAGAAGTATGTATATAAACATATTTATATCAAATGGAGCTCCGATAATAAAGCCACCCAAATCACTGTTATAAATATTATTGTAAAACTCAAAATTAAACAGACTTAAAACTTGAAGTCCTGTACAAAGAACAAGGCTTACAAGCATAATTACCCAAGACGCAGCTTTTCTGAATATTATCGCAAAAATGAAGAATACACCAGCAGAAATCAAAACAAAACTTAATTCACGCCATAAACCGCCGCTTGTTGCCCTCGACAGATAACCCAGAATAAAAAAGGCAACCGCAAAACAAAAATATCTTATTCGGTTTCGTTCCATTATTTATTACACCCCCGACATTTCCGAAAAATCAATAATGTATTTATCGGAAATCTTTTTTAATATGTCGGCTTGATTTTCGGAAGTACTGTCATAGACTGCAACGGTTTTCATACCGGCTGTTTTTGCACTGCTTATTCCCTCAACTATATCCTCAAAAACCACACATTCTGACGGCTTTACACCGAGTTTTCCGGCAGTATAAAGGTAAATGTCGGGAAATTCCTTGCCCTTTCCGACCTGTGAAGTATAACATACTGTGTCAAAAAAATGAGTAATTCCATTATGTTCAAGCACGGGTTCTGTGAGATACGGATTTGATGATGTTGCAATACCGATTTTTATATTCTTGCTTTTGAGAAATTCAAGATACTTATATACACCGTTTTTCAGCTTTACATTATATTCATACTCGTGTCTTGCCATATTGAGCCATATCTGAACAATCTGTTCAACGCTTTCAGAAAGGTGATAGGTTTCTATTGTGTATTTTGCGGCGGTTTCAAAGAACATACTCCGCACATTGTCGGTATATTCCTGTGTTACGGGAATACCTCTTTCAGTAAGAAAATCGTGGTCAACCTTTTCCCATACATACATTGAATCAATCATAGTGCCGTCAAGGTCAAAAATTGCTGCTTTAATCTCAGACATAAGTTCCTCCGAAAAAAGTCATTTAAATTTAAAAGGCGGAAAGACTTCAAGCCTTTCCGCCCGATAATATTATTATAGCACTATATATAATAATATTAAAGTTACATATATCTACAAAATTAAATACAATTTTTGGCTGTTTTGCATAAATTATAAAAAATGCCGAAAAAATTTGTATGATTTACCTACAAAATCAGAGTTCACTGCAAAATGTTACTTTTTTGCCTTCAAGTATCATATTTGTTGTTCTTACGGCACACATCTTTCCGCACATAGAACAGGTATGACGCTCGGCAACAGGTGTTGAATCATAATATGCCTTGGCTTTTTCAGGGTCTATTGCACACTTGAACATTTCGTCCCAGTCGAGAGCGTGTCTTGCGTCAGCCATTTTGTTGTCAGTATCTCTTGCACCCGGAATACCGTTTGCAATATCGGCAGCGTGTGCGGCAATTTTTGATGCAATAATTCCCTCTTTAACGTCGTTGAGGTCAGGCAGTCTGAGGTGTTCGGCGGGAGTTACATAACAAAGGAAGTTTGCACCGTTTGCGGCAGCTATTGCACCACCTATTGCGGAAGTGATATGGTCATATCCCGGAGCAATATCCGTAACGAGAGGGCCAAGAACATAGAACGGAGCATTGTGACATATACGCTTTTGCAGTTTCATATTTGCGGCAATTTCATTCATTGCCATATGTCCCGGACCTTCAACCATAACCTGAACGTCTTTTTCCCACGCTCTTTTTGTCAATGCACCAAGCTCGATAAGTTCACTTATCTGACCGGCGTCCGTGCTGTCGTCAATACAACCGGGGCGGAGTGCGTCACCAAGACTTATTGTAACGTCGTATTCCCTGAGAATATCAAGCACTTCATCATAATATTCATAGAACGGGTTTTCGTTACCTGTCATTTCCATCCACGCAAAAAGCAATGAACCGCCTCTTGAAACGATATTCATACGTCTTTTATCTCTTTTGAGAGCCTCAACGGCACGTTTGTTTATTCCGGCGTGAATTGTCATAAAGTCAACGCCCTCTTTTGCGTGAGCCTCAACAACTTTAAGAAAATCCTTTGCAGTAATGTCAAGCAAATCTTTTTCGAGATAGCCTATTGCGTCATACATAGGAACAGTTCCTATCATTGCGGGAGAATAGTCGATAAGCTGTTTGCGGAAAGTATTGGTTTTTCCGTAGTTGCTCAAATCCATAATTGCCTCAGCACCAAAAGAAACAGCCATTTTTACTTTTTGCATTTCTCTGTCATAGTCAACGCTGTCGCCCGAAATACCAAGATTGACATTGATTTTTGTTTTAAGTCCGTCACCGATACCCTCAGCACTGAGCGACTTGTGGTTTACGTTTGCCGGAATTGCAACAGTTCCGCTTGCAACAAGTGACATAAGTTTATTTACGTCCATATTTTCCTTTTCGGCAACCGTCTGCATTTCCTTTGTTATAATGCCCTTTTTGGCAGCCTCCATTTGTGTTTTGTAGTTCATAGCAAATTTCCTTTCTTGTATAGTTCATAAAAATGGTTTGTAGGTCCGTGACCTTTTCCCAGTTCAAGCGAATGTTCAATGGCTGTTGTCACAAAAGCCTTTGCCTTTGCAACGGCAAGAACAAGCGGAACACCTTTTGCAAGATTTGCCGCTATTGCCGACGAATAGGTACAGCCTGTTCCGTGAGTATTTTTTGTATTTATGCGTTCCGCTGAAAATGTATGAAATTCCTTTCCGTCAAAAAGTACGTCAAGTGCGTCACCATCAAGATGTCCACCCTTAATCAATACATTCTCAGCACCCATAGAATGAATTTTTTCAGCGGCTTTTTTCATTTCTTCAAGACCTGAAATTTTCATTCCCGTTATTGTTTCTGCCTCAGGAATATTCGGCGTAAGAATATACGAAAGCGGAATTACTTTTTCTATAAGCGTTGACAGTGCGTCCTCTTGCATAAGTGCGTGACCGCCTTTTGCAATCATAACAGGGTCAACAACAACAAACTGCGGTTTATACTGCAAGAGTTTTTCGGCAACGGTATTCATACACACGCTGTCGGACAGCATACCGACCTTTACTGCGTCAACATCAATATCTTCAAACACTGCGTCAATCTGATTTTTTATCATTTCGGGCGAAATATTCTCGACGGAAATCACCCTTGATGTATTTTCGGCAACAACCGACACAATAACGCTCATTCCGAAAACACCGTTCGCCGAAAACGTTTTAAGGTCAGCCTGTATTCCTGCACCGCCGCTGCAATCAGAGCCGGCTATTGTGAGTGCTGTTTTCAGTTTCATTGCAAATCCTCCAAATAAAAAACTGCTTATCCTGTCGGAACAAGACAAGCAGTAAAACGACAATATAATTATCTCCCTACCACGCTACCACAGCATTATCCGACAGGTTCAAAGGGTATAATCTCAACCTTAATTTTAAGGTACCCCCGCAATATTTTTATATTCATTATACTACACCATTTACCCCCAAAAGTCAACCGGTAATATAATGCGTAATTCGTAATGCGTAATTATATAGACGCTGAACCAAAAAATAATTTGTGATACTTTATTGATTTTGATATATAATCGTGTTACAATTATTGACAGAAAAATATTTTCTGAGGAGGAATATGCAAAGATGAACAGAAGTATAAGGAAATCCCTGTCTGTGCTTTTGGCAATGCTTTTATGTTTTGCGTCCTGTTTATCATTAAGCGTAAATGCAGAATCACCCGAGAACGACAGTGATGAAGGAAAAATGAATCTTGACGTCGTATTCGTACTGGACGCCAGCGGTTCTATGTTATCGTCTGACCCGAGCAGAATAGCTATTGACGCATTTAATCTGTTTACAGACTTGTGCGACGAAACCTGTGGTGTCGGATATTCCGTATATACCCACAAACTTAAAGCGTCAAACCCCATTGTCAGCCTTGGCGATAAGAAAAATCTTAAAACACTGAGAAAGAATATTTCAAACATTAAATATGACCCAAGCGGTTCAACGGATATTGCACTCGGTCTTACAAAGGCAATGAATATTCATTCAGAAAACAAAAATACCGACAGCAAACGAAAAAAAGCGGTTATATTACTTAGTGACGGTAATACATATCTTAAAAAAAGCTCAAGAACTCTTGAAGAAGCACAAAAGGAAATGGACAGCACTTTAAATACGCTGAACGACAGAAATATTCCTGTTTATTCGATAGGTCTTAACTGTGACGGAACTCTCGACAAAACAGAATTGGAAAAAATCTCTGACACTACAAACGGAAAAACCTATGAAACCACTACTTCGGACGATTTGATTTCGATAATCTCGGATATATTCAGTGATATATACAGATTAAACGGTACAAAATGTGAGATTCAAGAGGGCAATGTTACAATCAACGTCAAAGACAACAGCGTTTTTTATGTCAATGTAATTATTCAGACCAAACTCAGCAAGGAAGAACTCAGCCCTGTACTTACTTCACCTGACGGCAAAAAAGTATCACTGGAAAACAACAATAATATTAAACTGACGAGTACAGGCAGTTATACGCTTATTAAGATGATATATCCAGATAGTGGAAAATGGAATCTACACCTTAACAAAGCAAATTCAGATAACTGTACAGTAACACAGCTTGATTTTTATCAAATTTACATAAAACAACAGATTAACAAAACTGCCGTTATCGGAGAAACTGTAAAAATAGAATCGTCACTGAACGATATTAACGGTGTAGTTGATGATTATGACTTGCTTAAAACAATAGAAATGACAGCAATCGTCAACTATCCGGACGGTGATAAGGAAATACCACTTATCCGAAAAAGTGATGGTGTTTATACAGGTGAGTTTACCGTTGACAGCGAGGGTGAATATACCGTCAAAACAAAAGCAACATCAAAAACCTTTGAAAAAGAAAGTAATGCCACAACAATTACAGTTAAATTAACAGCTGACTAACAACTGACATCTGATTCATCAGGTGGCAACAATGCAGGTACGTCTGCCACTATGCTTATTGTAATTGGTGCCGTAATAATATCTATTCTTATTATAGTTCTATAAATGAGCAAATTTAAATCATACTCGTCAAAATACACAAAAAATACCGTTAAGCAACCATAGCAAATAAATCCGAAATATTCTTTCCGGATTTACCAAACTCATATACGAAACGAATCCTTTCGTATTCAATTTTG
>JAQXZA010000085.1 GCA_029226955.1 Clostridia bacterium
TGTTATTGGTATGTCAATTCAGCGTGAATTATTTTTTGTTGATTTCCGACGAAAACCCAAACTATCAAAAAATGCTCTTTTGTCCGATTTTTCTTTTGCTACTCTATAATTCTTGCGATTATTTCTTGGAAACTGGTATTATGAATTTCTTGATTTAACTTGCAAACTTAATCAATTCATAATTCATAATGCATAATTCATAATTATTATGCAAGCTGTCAGTGTATTGGCTGAAATATATTCAAAAAAATCGGCACAGACATTTCGCCTGTGCCATAATTTTATTCATTAGTGATAATATTAAGTTTTATTCTGAGAGTTGACATTGATTCATTTTTCAGAACTGATATGGAATCCTTGTCAATCTGATGTTCAGAATCGAGCATTTCATTTGCATTCTGGATATAGTAATAGAATTTGTACGGACTCTGATAGAACAGGCTGTCGATATATTCATTATATGTCATTGAACTACCCAGACGTAACGGGATATACGTGTCACCTTTGTTCACGGCATTGACGATAAGCTGTATCATATCATTGTCGCTTTTTTCGTCAAAGTTTTCAAGAAGATAACCCTCGACATTATAATAATTCATAGCCATAGAACTACACATAGGTATGAAGAAATTATATTTTTTGCCTGAATTTTCAGCGTCATCTGAATCGGTAATGTTCACGGAGTCATTTATGTTGTGATTTTTTGAAATTGTTTCGGTGTTCACATTGAAATATTCATAATTTATTGTGCCGTCCGTATCGTCCCACGTAGAGTCAAGATGATACCATTCACCGCCCAGTTTAACGATATTCCACATATGACCGACATTGTCTGCGTCACCGCTGATTGTGTAACATTCTATTCCGAGTTGTGCAAGAAGAATCTGCATTGATTTTGCATAACCCTCGCACACAGCCTGACCGTCAATCAATGCACCGTATGCGGAAAAATACTGCCAACCGTCATTTGAACCCGTAACACCGTTTTTGTATTCACAGTAATTCAGTACGGTATCGTGTATATATTTTTCCCTGTCATACTCTGACATTCCCTTGTCTGCACCTGAAATTATTTCATTGACCTTAGTCGTAAATTTATCAATATATTTTATGCAGTCGTCAGCCGAAAGAACCGAATAGAACTCAACTATTGTATCATCTCCGGCATAAGCATATCCAAAAAGATTTTCAAGCCAGAACACTTGCGGATTGTCATAAGTAAAGGCATTCACAACTTTTCTTATTGATTCCTCGGACATATGTGTTCCGTTAATCTTCTGCCGACGTGTTCTGTAATGTCCGTTTTCGTCCGTTGTCTGAGTAAGTGAATAAATATTCTTTTCTATTTTTTCATAGAGATATTGTTCCTCATCAGTAACAAGGGCTTTATAACCGTGTTTTTCGGTAACGGGTTCATAATACGGCGACTTTTCAAACTGAATTTTGCTTATAGTTTTATAGTCAGAATCCGTTTGTTCCTCACCGTTGCTTATAACAACTGCTTCTATCTGATTATATGTTTCGGTTTTGCTTTTTGAGGTATTTATAATCAGCAAAATGCACGCAGTAAAAAGCACTATTGCAAAGCCAAAGAACAGAACATACAGAATACGGGATAAAACTTTTTTCATAGGCTTTTTTCTCCAAATTCAAGATAAATTAGTTGTGACTTTTCTGCTGATTATTTTTTGATAACGCTGTCTTTCTGCTGTAATGATTTCAGCTTTTGTCTTGTCTTTTTGAGGTTTGCAAGATTTGCCGACAATTCGTCGTCAGCCTGTTTCATAGCGTTGTCAATATAAGCGTTAGCCGCCTGTTTTATCTCGTTTGCCTGAACGTTAGCCTTGTATATAATGTCGTCTGCTTTCTGCTGAGCCTGACGAACGATTTCGCTCTGGTCAATCATAGTTTTTGCACGTTCTTCGGCTTGCTGAATAATAGCCTCAGCCTCCTGTTTTGACTTTGTAATGATGTTGTTTCTGTCAGCGGCAATATTTTTTGCCTGACGTACTTCCTGTGGAAGATTTGTTCTCATTTCGTCTATTATTTCCCTTATGCGTTCAGTGTTTACAACCGTCTTTCCTCCGCTTAGCGGCAGTGTAAATGCACCGTCAACAATTTCCGAAAGTTCATCAATAAGCATTTCCATTTTCATTTTTTATTTTCTCCTTTTTTCAATCTTGACAATATTTCATCGTGTACACATTCAGGCACAAACGGAGAAATATCTCCTCCGAGCTGTGCAACCTGTTTTACTATGCTTGAACTAAGATACATATTTTCCGAGCTTGTTGTAAGAAAAACCGTTTCAATATCCGGATTGAGTTTATTATTTGTAAGAGCCATCTGAAATTCATATTCAAAGTCGGACACCGCACGGAGTCCCTTTACAATGACGGTTGCGTTGTTCTGTGCGGCATAGTCCACAAGAAGTCCGTCAAAGCCGACAATCTCGACATTTTCAATTCCCTCCGTTGCCTTTTCGAGAAGATGTATTCTCTCATCAATCGAAAAGCACGGCACCTTTGCAAGATTCACAAGAACGGCAACAATAACACGGTCAAACATCTTTGACGCTCTTTTGATAATATCGACGTGTCCGAGCGTTACCGGGTCAAAACTGCCGGGACATATTGCTGTTGTCATATTCCGTCCACTTCCTTATGTGAATATACAGTAATCATTATTTTGCCGTATTTATAATGTTTTTTTACGGCAAAATCCCCTGTTTCTGTCGGTAACTGTTCGTCCGTCGGGTGTTCGCAGATAATTATTCCGCCCTTGTTCATAACACGTGGTACATTTTCAAGAGCCGACTGCAAAATTCCTGTTCTGTACGGCGGGTCAAAGAACACAATATCAAATTTTTCAGAAGTTGACGCAAGAAACGCAATAGTATCTGTCGGCAAAACTGTTGCACGGTCTGACAATCCCGTTTTGTTAAGATTGTTTTTAATAATCTGAACGGACTGTTTCATCTGGTCGATAAACACTGCTCTTTTTGCACCACGGCTGAGTGCCTCTATGCCCATCTGTCCCGAACCGGCAAAACCGTCAAGGAATGTTCTCCCCTCAATATTAAACTGTATAATACTGAAAACCGATTCTTTTACAGCGTCGGTTGTAGGTCGGACATCATTACCGACAGGTGTTTCAAGCCGTCTGCCACGTGCAGTGCCTGTAATAACTCTCATATATCCACTTTCCTTAATAAAATCTTTTATTTCCAGTTCGCCGTCAGCACCACCGTACAGAGTCATCATTTATATGAACTCATCTCAGCATACAAACTGACGGCTTGCACAATAATTACGCATTACGAATTACGCATTACGCATTATTATAATTATCTGTAATAAAGTACAAATTGTCAATAGGATTTTAAAATTTATAAATCTTAATTTTCGCTGTCATAGTGGTAATATCTGTAAACAGCCTCTGCCGCCGGTCTGTTCATACACTTAACCTGTAAAAGTTCATCAATATCAGCCTCTTTTATTCTTTTTACTGTTTTGAAATATGACAGCAAGGCTTTTGCACGTTCCGTACCTATGCCGTCAATTTCCGTAAGAGATGACGAAAAGGCTTTTTTCTTTCTTGCAATTCTGTGATAACCTATTGCAAACCTATGCACTTCGTCCTGAATTGACGAAATAAGAGTAAATGTCTGACGCTTTGAATTTATCGCAATTTCGCCGCCGTCACCCGTAACCGCACGTGTTCTGTGTTTGTCGTCCTTTACCATACCAAAAAGTGCAATATCAAGACCACGCTGTTCAAGAACAGGCTTGACCGCCGCAACCTGTCCTTTGCCGCCGTCAAGAAGAATTAAATCGGGCAATCTGCCAAAACCCTCGCCGCTGTCCTTGTTTTTTTCATATTCGTCAAACCGCCTGTTGAGAACTTCATTCATTGACGCATAGTCGTTCTGTCCGACAAAACTTTTTATTCTGAACCGCCTGTATGCCTCTTTAAACGGTCTGCCGTTCTTGAAAACAACCATACCGGCAACATTTTCACTCCCTGAGAGATTGGATATATCGTAGGACTCAATGTATTCAGGAACTTTTGACAAACCAAGCAACTTTGCAAGTTCATCAAGTGCCGACAATTCGTGTCCAAGATGTCCCCGACTCTGTGCAAGTTTTTCAGCGGCATTTGCACGACACATTTCAAGTATATGCTGTTGTTCGCCCCTTTTTGAAAACAAAAATTTCACACGCTTTTCTGAGCGTTCTGACAGCCATTTTAACAGTACATCTTCATCTTCAACTTCTCCGTCAAGAGTAATAACAGGCGGAATATTTTCACGCATTGAATAATACTGCTGTATAAATTCAGTTCTTGCAAGCGGAATATCAGCCTTTTGCCCTATGTCCTTAATGAGAAAATCCTCTTTATCATACAGTCGCCCGTCTGAAAATCTCAACACGGCAAAACAAGCGTCCTCACCCTCGCACATAATCGCAATAACATCTTGTTCGGGAATACTTGTGGCAACGACTTTTTGTTTTTCGGTTATGCGTTTGACTGCTGTTATTCTGTCACGCAATTTTGCGGCAAGTTCAAAATCAAGATTTTCAGCGGCGGCGTTCATTTTTTCGGTCATTATCTTTATTGAGTCGGAATTTCCCGATTTAAGAAACTCAACCGCCTCATTTACGCTTTCGCAATAATCCTTGTGCGAAATTTTACTGCTGCACGGTGCTGAACATTGTTTTATATAGTAGTTAAGACAGGGGCGACCTTTTTTACAGTCACGTGGAAAAGTTTTGTTGCACGACGGCAGTCTGAATATTTTCAGAGCCTCGTCAACAGCATTTTTAGCATACCACGAACTCATATAGGGGCCAAGATACTCGGCATTGTCATCATCTTTCTGCATTACAAAGGAAATTTTCCGCCAGCTATCATTAGTGATTTTAATATAGCTGTAACCCTTGTCATCTTTAAGGAGAATGTTGTATTTAGGCTTATGCTGTTTTATAAGACTACATTCAAGCACAAGAGCCTCAAACTCACTTCCGCACAAAATATAGTCGAAATGGTCAACGTTTGCAACCATTTGCTTAACTTTTTCCTGATGATTTTTTTCCGAACCGAAATACTGACTCACACGGTTTTTAAGGGCCTTTGCCTTGCCTATATATATTATTTCGTCCTTAACATTTTTCATAATATAAACTCCCGGTGTCAGCGGAAGTTTCATAGCCTTTTCACGCAATTCCTTTATATTCACTTCAATCCTCCCCCTTCTTCTTATTATTATTCCACGCAAAAACTAAATTTTACAACAAACTGCCCACAATGCAACAGTCTGACGGTTCGCAAAATAATTACGCATTACGCATTACGAATTACGCATTATTTTTCGGGCATAACAAAAAGCACCGACAAGTTATGACGGTGCTTTTGCTGAAAGATGTTATTGTGTTGAATTATTCTGAAAAACCTGACTGAACGAGCTTAACAAGGCTTTCAACAGCATTTTCTTCGTCTGAACCGTCAGCCATAACTTTGATTGTTGTGCCGCCGACAATACCAAGTGAAAGAACACCGAGAAGGCTCTTTGCATTTACTCGTCTTTCTTCCTTCTCAACCCAGATAGATGATTTAAATTCATTTGCTTTCTGGATAAAGAATGTTGCAGGACGTGCGTGAAGACCTACCTGATTCTGAACCATTACTTCTTTTACATACATAACTAAATCCTCCCTAAATTATAAATTTGCCCCTAAACATTTGTTTAAACACATACATTCCCTTTAATATGCGTCTTAATGTTTAAGGTAATTATAGCACAATTTTAACTTTGGTCAACTGGTTATAACTAATTTTGGTTTTATACACGATATAAAAAGTCAAAAAACAACAGTGAATTGTGCAATTTGACATAAATGTTGAAAAATTTTGAGTTCTGACAACAAGATTTTCGTGGTATTTAATGGTAAATGTATAAATATACACTGGATTTTTAATAAAAATACATTCTGATTGCCTTTGTTTTTTCTTTAATGTCATTTATCCACTGATTTTCGTATATTTAAATAGTTTTATTGTGATTGTTGATTTATTTTTATAAATTTTTACACTGGATTTTTTGAAAATTACGGAATTTTTTCTTGATAATTCCAATTTATTATACATTTATTCATTAAATGCAATTTATCGTCTGTCTATTGTATATAATTTATCAATATATTTTTTCAATATACAGTCGATAATGTGTTGTTTATTACAAAGTTGTAAACTTGTTTTTTTCTTTATTATCCTCTGTATTTGTATAATAGTAACTTTCAGGTTGCTTTTTAATCTCATTTTGTTTAAATAATTCTTTTGCCGTCATTTTCCTGATAATTTATCTATTATTTTCCTGTCGCTGTCGGTAAGCTGTGCATTTTCAAGCATATCGGGACGGCGTTCAAGGGTTATTTCAAGTGATTTTTCACGTCGCCATTTTTCAATATTTGCGTGGTGTCCGCTGAGAAGAACCTCAGGAACTTCCTTGTCACGCCAGACTGCCGGTTTTGTGTACTGAGGATATTCCAGAAGTCCGTTAAAATGGCTTTCGTCCTCAAAACACACATCGTCCGACAGCACACCCGGAACGGTACGGCTTACTGCATCGGCAAGTACAAGTGCCGGCAGTTCTCCACCCGTCAGGACATAGTCGCCGATTGAAATTTCCTCATCGACATACTCGTCAAGTACACGCTGATCAACCCCCTCATAATGACCGCACAGAATAGTTATATTTTCGTGTTGTGCAAGTTCCTTTATTTTTGCCTGAGTAAGCGTTCTGCCCTTTGGTGACATATAAACAAAGTATGGACGCTTTCCGATAGTTTTACACAGGTTTTCAAAACAAAGTGCAATAGGTTCAGCTTTCATAAGCATACCCATTCCGCCTCCATAGGTTGTGTCGTCAACTCTTTTGTGCTTGTCAAAGGCAAAATCCCTGAGCTGATGACATTCAACTTCCAATATGCCTTTTTTTCTTGCTCTGCCGATAATGCTTTCGCCCATTACAGCCTCGCACATTTCAGGAAACAGTGTTATTATATCAATCCTCATCATCAAAAATCCCTTCAAGCAACCTTATCAGCAAAATTCCGTTTTCAATATCCGTTTTAATCACAACATCAGGAATTACAGGAATAAGATAATCCTTGCCGTCCCTTGTAATCTGATAAACGTCATTTGCACCAGTTTTCATAACGTCCGTCACTTCACCGTATTCCTCATTTGTGTCAGCGTCAAACACTTTCAGTCCGATTATATCCTGAATAAAATAAGTATTTTTCGGCAAATGAGCGTCTTTTCTGTTGATATAAACAATTTTTCCTCTCAGCACCTCAGCCTGTTCAATAGATGTTATACCCTTGAACAGAACTATTGCAATATTCTTATGCGGTCTTGCGGAAACCACAGGAATTTCCGTTCCGTCAGCATAATAAAGTTTTTTGAATTTACACAGAAATTCCGCATTATCGCACCACGGGTCAATTCTGACCTCACCTTTAAGTCCGTGTGTTCCGACAATTTTTCCTGCTTCAAGATATTGTTTAAGCAATAAAATCCCTCTTTTCAAATTTATATTCATAACTTACATCATTTAATATACCACATTTTCCCCCAAAAGTACAGTAAACTAATGCGTAATTATTTGTGCGAACGGTGAGTTTGTGTGTTGAAATAAGTATATTTTAACATTTAACTTTGTGCAGATAAAAATAACAGCGGAGGAATTTCGCCACCGCCGCTGTCAATTTTCTATAAGTATTTTCTTTTCAGGTAAATTTATGTCAGCACATAATACTTACGGATTGAAAATAATTATGCATTATGAATTATGAATTATAAATCATTTTCTTGCACCGCTGTCAATGCAGTAATGTGCAGCGTTCTCTTTTGTACATTCACTGTCAGCTTTATTTACCCAAGCTCTGCCCTCAACTTTGTAGAAACCAAAGGTCTGACCTGTACCTTCAAGCTCAACAACCAACGAAGTAATAGAACTTCTGTCTTTTGTTTCTGCACGGTAGTGTGAAATTGAGAATGTATCGTCGTCAAATCTACGGTCACAGGTTCCTGTATAGTCAAATCTTATCTTAACTGTTTCAATATCTACATTTGCAGGAATAATTATTCTTTCGGTTTTGTTAGGCAAATCTTTATTTTGATAATAATGTTTGTCATAGTACTGACCACCGTGAATATAGTTTCCGTTTTCGTCAATACCTGTAATATAATCACCTGTAATTACGAATGTTCCGCTCTTAATGCTGCCTCCAATGCTTCCGCTCATATCTTTGAGTCTGAGTGTAAGCGGTGTGCCTTTTGTTGTTCTCTTGCTTGCAATTTCCCAGTAATTGCCGACTGATTTTGTTGAAACTATATCGTTTGTTCCGATATAATTTACTCTGTATCCTACCGGAACATAGCAAGAATCCTTTGTGAATTTTGCGTCTTTATCAATAGCACTGACAAAAGTATCATAGTCCTTTATCTTTGCAATTTCTGTTATAGATTCTGACTTTCCGCCACGAACAAACGCCTTTACATTACAGCTCTTCATAATTTTTTCCCAGGATTGCTGTGACTTTATATCAAAGTTTACGCCTTCAAGTTCCTCTAATGCCTCAATAGATGTTTTTGTATTTTTGGAACTGATAACAACATAAATTTCTCTGCCGTAGCTTACATCAGAAACATATCCGATAGGTGTATCTTCACTTACACCGGCATTTATGAGTGACTGTTTGTCAGCCGAATTGTCAAACAAGTCCATAACATTCTGAGGTGCGTCCATGTGAACGTTAAAATATGACTGCTTAAAGCTCATAATGTATGTAATTTCCTTGCCCTGATGAATAGCCTCAAAATTTACATTAAGTTTTTTGAGAAGGCTTGCACTGATGTCAAGTTTTGCCTTAATCTGTTCCTGATTTACAACCTTTGAAAAACTTATATCAGCAAGAGCCGCTGTATCACGTTTGCTTTTCTTAACGATTTTCTCTATTCCTTCCAGAACATCACCCGAATTTGTCGGATTTGCAGTGAATGTCTTTGTGTTGCCACAGGTGATAGAGTATTTTACGTCCTTACGGTTTACCTGAACTTTTGTCGGTGTACCGTTTGCAAAATTACTGTCTATCTTAATCAATGCACCCGGATATGCAGTATGTTCAATCGAATCATACAGAGAAAAGTCACTTCTTACTTCATCAAATGATTTCTTTCTTACAGATGTCATTGTAAGTGTATTGTCTTTAAGATTAAATTCTGATGACAACGGCTGATTATCATTATAAGCTCTTGAAAGTTTTGATTTATTAGCAGCAATTACTTTTTGACTTGATATAAGTTTTATATAATCGCTGAGTTCTTCTCTTTCTGAGGCTGTAAGATTTGCTGAGTCAACTATTGAAACTGATGTATCAGGACTTGCCGCAAAAGCTGTTGTTCCGATTCCTACCGTTGATACTGCACAAATCATTGCTGCGAGGATTGCTGTTACCTTTGTTGTTATTTTACCTGTTTTCATAATGTTAATCTCCTTTTGATTTTTAATTTTTATTTTTTAATTTTTGTTTTTGGGTTTGTTCCCTTGAACTGATTAAAGTATATCAAAGCATATATGACAACACTATGACAAAAACAGGTGTTTTTTAAAAAATAGCAAAAAATTTTTCATTCTTAAAAAACTCAGTAAACATCAGGCTTTCAGGGCTTTAAACAGACTGTAAAGCTATTTTTTATTTTAATTTTTCAAAAAATTTCTAAAAAATAACAATAAAAGAGTATGCCGCAAGCGACATACTCTTTTAATCAGTCTATTTCAACCTGTATTTTTTCATCGTTTCTTGACGCAGCGGCTCTCATAACGGTTCTTATTGCTTTTGCAATTCTTCCCTGTCTGCCGATAACTCTGCCCATATCCTCCTCAGCAACGTGAAGATGATAAACGATAATGCCTTCCTCGTTTTTTTCGTCAACAGTAACGGAAATTTCCTCAGGCTTTTCAACAAGTCCCTTTACTATTGAAACAAGTAAATCTTTCATTTGTTCCTCCGCAAAGACTCAATCAGATGATGTTATTCTTCTTCATAAGAGCCTTTACCGTATCGGTCGGCTGAGCACCGTTTGCAATCCACTTTTTAGCCTTTTCAGCGTCAATAGTGAATGTTGACGGTTCTGTGCGTGGATTGTATGTGCCGATTTCCTCGATGAATCTGCCATCACGTGAATATCTTGCGTCTGCAACAACTACACGATAGAAAGGTGTTTTTTTAGCACCTACACGACGAAGTCTGATCTTTACTGCCATTTAATTTACCTCCAGAATTTTGACATAACTGTTTGTAATGTCTTGTTTTTTATATTTTCACCAATAATTATTGGAGAAAGACTTTGATTATTTTCTTGGTTTTTTGCCGCCCTTACCGTGCATCATATTCGGATTATTAAAGGGCATACCACCAAGTCCGGGCAAACGTTTTCTTTTGCCGTTTTTGTCTTTTGCGTTCATCTTTTTCATAAACATCTGCATTTGCTCAAACTGCTTCATAAGACGATTTACGTCCTCAACCTTCATACCGCTGCCGGCAGCAATTCTGCGTTTGCGTGAGGGGTTTATGATACTCGGATTTTCACGTTCCTTTGCCGTCATTGACGAAATCATTGCGGCAATTCTGTCCATCTGTCTGTCGTCAAAATCCATATCCCTGACCTGTTTGTCGATACCGGGAATTTTTGAAAGAATACTCTTTACAGAACCCATTTTTTTGATTTGTTTAAGTTGTTCGTACAAATCGTTCATATCAAACTTGTTCTGCTGGAATTTCTTTGCCATTTCCTCAGCTTTTTTCTGGTCAAGTCTGTTTTCAGCGTCCTCGATAAGCGTAAGCACGTCACCCATACCGAGTATTCTTGACGCCATTCTGTCGGGGTGGAAAACTTCAAGGTCATCAAGTTTTTCACCTATGCCGGCGAATTTAATCGGCTTTCCTGTTACTGCACGAACCGAAAGTGCCGCACCGCCACGTGTATCACCATCAAGTTTTGTAAGGATAACACCGGAAATATTCAGCAGTTCATCAAAAGATTTTGCAACATTTACAGCGTCCTGACCTGTCATTGCGTCAACAACAAGCATAATTTCATCAGGCTGAACCTCAGATTTTATATCTTTGAGTTCGTTCATCAGCTTTTCATCAATATGCAGACGACCGGCAGTATCAAGAATTACAATATCGTTGCCGTAATCCCTTGCGTGTTTTACTGCTTTCTGAGCAATTTTAACAGGATTTTCCTGTCCCATTTCAAATACTGTTGCCCCCGCCTTTTCGCCGACAACTTTAAGCTGTTCTATTGCGGCAGGACGGTATATATCACAGGCAACAAGCAACGGACGGTGTCCCTGTTTTTTAAGCATTTTTGCAAGCTTTGCCGAATGGGTTGTTTTACCTGAACCCTGTAAACCGCACATCATAATAACTGTCGGCGGTTTAGACGCAAAATTCAGACGAGTTTCTTCCGTACCCATAAGAGCGGTAAGTTCTTCATTTACGATTTTTATTACCATCTGTGCCGGTGTAAGACTTTCCATAACATCAGCACCGACAGCACGTTCAGTTACCTTATTCGTAAAATCCTTTGCGACCTTATAGTTTACATCGGCTTCAAGAAGTGCCATACGTACTTCTCTCATTGCGTCCTTAACATCATTCTCGGACAGCTTGCCCTTGTTTTTAAGTTTTTTGAAAGCATTGCTAAGTTTTTCAGACAATCCCTCAAATGCCAAAATTCTCACTCCTTTTATATAAAAAGTTTTATATTTGAAAAATCAATAATATTCTTTAACAGTAATTGATTTTTTGTAATCGTCAAAATGCGTGTCTGCATAAGAACCCTTTTTAACATATACAGTAAGTTTATAATCAGGGTTGTCATTATCTAAATCGCTAAGAAAAGCATTATCTATAGAAGTCAATGATTCCGGAAGATATAGTTTTTCAATAGTAGTAAATCTGAAAACTGTTTCTCCAACAGTGGTAACAGATTCAGGAATTTTCATTTCTTTTATTGCAGTACTTTCAAAAGCACTTGATTCTATTTCCGTTACAGAGCTTGGAATCTCAACACTTTCAAGTGCATTACAATTAGCAAATAATAATTCAGGTATCTTTTTAAGATTTTTTGGTAATTCAACCTTTTTTAAATTTATATCTCCATTGAAAAATCCCTGTGGCAAACTTTTTATATTTTCAGATTCAAATTCAATACTTTCCAAATTTTCATTATTATGAAATTTGCTGTCTATAGATAAATCATTTATCATAATCATCTGACAATTTTCAGGAATGACTATTTCTTTTTTTGTAGCACCTTCATCTGACAAATTTGTAATATATTTACCGTCTTGCCATACAAAGTCGCCGTCTGTTGTTTCGCCATTGGCTGAACTTTCCGTTCCACTTAAAGTTGAGTCTGAACTTGAAGATGAAGATTCCACAGATGATGTAACTTGTGATACAGAATTACTGTTTGAAGATGAGCTTTCACCACCAGTTGTATTAGAGCAACCTGTCATCACAACAGAAGATACCATTGCTACTGCCAAAAGCACAATTAAAATCTTTTTCATTTACTTGTTCTCCTTAAAATTTCATTCACACAGTTCATCAACCGTTTTAAGTATCAGTTTGATTGATTCGTTAATATCGTCAGAACGGTATATTTTCATATTGCGTCGGTCAATTTTTTCAGTTTCACGCTTAATCACATCAAGACCTTTCTGCATTGTCTGAAAGCGTTGTGCAAGACCGAGCGTTTTTTCCATATTAAAGAGTATAGCCTCAGCACGTTTTATACTGTCCCTTACGCCCTGACGTGAAATTTTCAGATTATCGGCAATTTCGCTGAGTGACAAATCATCATTATAATAATATTCAACAGCCTCACGTTGTTTGTCAGTCAGTAGATCTCCGTAAAAATCCAGCAAATATGAAACCTCAAGGTTTTTTGACATACGGAAGCCTCCCGAAAAATCCCGGCTGTAAAGTAAATTACTTTACACTGCTTTTGATTATACAATACATACTCCCGTTTGTCAAGAAAAAACTTTTAAATAAAACCAGCTTATTTTTCGTTTAAAGCAAAAAGACAGCACCCGAAATTTTCGGATACTGCCCTTTTTTATTTTCAGATTATAAAGTCTGAATTTTTGATTTTATTTTACGGTAACAGTAAATGTCTTTTTAACTGATTTACCGTTTGAATCCTTTACATAAATGTTGAAATAATATTTTCCGGCTTTGTTCATTTTCACACTATAAGTTGAAGATGAACTGTATGATTTAAGAGTTTTCCAGGTTTTTGAATTTGAATTTCTGTATGTAAAAGCATATTTATATGGTGATTTACCACCTGTTGCGGCAGCTTTAAGTTTGATTGTAGTGCCTTTTTTAACAGTTGTATTGCTGACTGTTGATTTGTTTGCAAGCGGTGACAAAATATTCAATGTCAATGTTTTTGAAACAGTTGTTTTGCCGTCGTTTACATTTACACGAATATAATATTTGCCTGTCTTGTCAGGTTTCCACGTTTTTGTGGCGGTTGTGCTGTATGACTTGATTTTTGTCCAGTTCTTTGCTGATGA
>JAQXZA010000086.1 GCA_029226955.1 Clostridia bacterium
AAAAAAATTCCTCCTTTAATTTTAGCATAGTCCTTTCACTAAACGCTAAAAAAAGGAGGAAATTCGACCTTTTAGAGTATAAAAACCGAAAAAATTAAAGATTTTTTAATAAATACTTGCCGTAATTACACACAACTCCACACTCCACAGTCATAAACAACTCCTCACTCCTCACTCCTAACTCCTAACTCTTATGACTGTGCGGAGAAATTTTTTGGCATTAAAGGGGAAAAGCGGGTAAAGGTAGCTTTTGCCGGAGATTGTGTGGTTTGTGGCAATAAATATAAATGTGATGATTATTCCGCCGATAAATCCCCATAAGTTGAAAATTGCCGTCAGCACGAGAATTATTATCCGCATAAATTTTATCGCATAGCCGAGTTCATAGCTGGGTTGAGAGTAATTTGTGATTGCAACTATCGCCATATATAGTATTGATTCAGCCGCAAACCAACCCGATTGTACGGAAAAATCACTCAACACGATACCGCCGATAATACTCAAAGGTGTTGACAGCATATTCGGTGTGTTTATTGCCGCAAGCCGCAAGCCGTCTATTGCGATTTCAAGTATCATAAGCTGCCAGAAAACAGGAATATTCGGGCTTTCATCAAGCAGTATGAAACGGAAAACTTCGGGGACGTATTCGGGATTTTGCAGTGCAAGCAGCCATAATGGAGTGATAAGCATTGACAATATCGTGACGAGCCACCGTGACAGGCGAATGTATGTTCCCGTCACCATAGGAAAATAGTAGTCGTCAGCCTCCTCCATAATGTCAAAAATTGAAGTCGGAATTATCAGGACTGACGGTGCATTGTCAACAATTATCACGATATTTCCGTCAAGAACCGCTGAGGCGGCTGTGTCGGGACGCTCGGTGTATTTGATTTTCGGGAACGGATTGTACCATTTATGGTGATAAATTGCCTCGGCAATACTCTGAATATTCATTGTGAGGGATTTTACATTGATGTTCTGAATTTTTTGCGTGAGTGTTGCGAGAAGTTTTTTGTCGGCTTTATTATCCATATAGCATAACACAACGTCAGTTTTTGACTCATTGCCGACAGTAAAACTTTTCATACGTAAATTTGTATCTCTTATGCGGCGGCGGATAAGTGCGGTATTAAGCACAAGCGTTTCAACAAATCCGTCATTTGAACCACGCAGAACCTTGTCTTTTTCGGGTGTAGCGTTGTCACGTTGTGGATAAGTTCGTACATCAATCAGAACCGCCCTGTCAAAGCCGTCACAAACTACCGCCATTTGTCCCGAAAGTACAGCAGTACAAATCTGTTCAGTATTTTTGAGTAAATCGACCTCAGTGTATGGCACACAATTTTTTGAAAAGGTGTATGCGTCTTTGAGCAGAGTTTTGTCCTTGATTGAGTAGAAAAATTCAATAATTTTTTCGGCAACGCTGTCCTTGATAAATCCGTCAACGAAAAACAGGCATAAATCCGTGTCACAAATTTTCAGTGTGCGATAGACTATATCATAGCTTTCATCAGCCTTTAAAGCGGCTTTTATGTCACTTATGTTCATAATTTCAGTCCCCTCAATAAGTCTGATGATATTATGTGCATAACAAACAGGAATTAAACCCGAAAAAATTGTTGACAATATGGATAAACTACAATATAATTGAACTGTAAATTTATTTTTTTGTCATATTTTTAAAATGAAGGAGATATTGAAAATGTCCAAAATTCCATACAGATTTTATCTTACTGAGGAACAAATGCCTAAACAATGGTATAATCTTCGTGCAGATATGAAAGAACAGCCCGACCCTATGCTTAATCCGGCAACATTCAAGCCGATTACGGAAGAAGAACTCTATCCTATTTTCTGTAAAGAACTTGCACATCAGGAAATGGACAGCACAACACAATTTATTGACATTCCTGAGGAAATTCTCGAAATGTACAGAATTTACCGTCCGTCACCGCTGATTCGTGCATATAATCTTGAAAAAGAACTCGGCACTCCGGCGAAAATTTACTACAAATTTGAGGGCAACAACACATCAGGCAGTCACAAACTCAATTCCGCAATAGCTCAGGCATACTATGCGAAAAAACAGGGACTCAAAGGTCTTACCACTGAAACAGGTGCGGGACAGTGGGGAACGGCACTTTCTGAGGCTTGTGCATACTTTAAAATTCCGCTTACCGTATTTATGGTTAAATGCTCATACAACCAAAAGCCTTACCGTAAAGCTGTTATGCAGACTTTTGACGCAAACGTTGTTGCAAGTCCTTCCGATACGACAAATGTCGGCAGAAAAATTCTTGCTGAAAATCCCGAAACAACAGGCAGTCTTGGCTGTGCAATTTCTGAGGCTGTTGAAAAGGCAACAACAACAGAGGGTTACCGTTATGTTCTCGGTTCAGTGCTTAATCAGGTACTTTTGCACCAGTCAATTATCGGTCTTGAATCCGAAAAGGCTATGGAAATTCTCGGCGAATATCCCGACATAGTTATCGGTTGTGCCGGTGGCGGTTCAAATCTTGGTGGACTTATTGCACCGTTTATGCGTGACAAAATTCTCGGCAAGAACAATACACGCTTTATTGCTGTTGAACCTGCGTCCTGTCCGTCGCTGACAAGAGGCAAATATGCTTATGATTTTTGCGATACAGGCAGAGTAACACCTATGGCGAAAATGTACACACTCGGCTGTGGATTTATTCCGTCAGCAAACCACGCCGGCGGTCTGAGATACCACGGAATGTCGCCTGTACTGTCAAAACTTTATCACGACGGCTATATGGAGGCTGTTTCTTATGAGCAGACAAAAGTCTTTGAGGCGGCAACACTTTTTGCAAGAGTTGAAACAATACTTCCGGCACCTGAATCATCACACGCAATAAGATGTGCTATTGATGAGGCTTTGAAGTGCAAGGAAACAGGCGAACAAAAAACAATCCTGTTCGGACTTACAGGAACAGGCTACTTTGATATGGCGGCATACAGTTCATACCACGAAAAGACAATGCAAGACTACATTCCTACCGACGAAGAACTGCAAAAAGCCTTCGACAAACTCCCAATAAAATAGAGTGGAGAGTGGAGTGTGGAGTTGTTGTGCGACAGGTTAGTTTATTGCAATAATTATTCACTGCTCGTTAAATAATAATTTTTGAACGGCTTACAACGGTTAAATCTGTTGTAGGCTGTTTTTTTATGCCCAAAAATAAACTTTTTATGAATTTATACCTTTTGAGGTGTAAATTTTGCTTTATTCAGACGTTTTTTGAAAGGAGGTAAAACAGTTAGGAGTTAGGAGTGAGGAGTTAGGAGTTGTTATCAGAAAGGAGAAATTATGGTTTATATTAAGAATATTTCGCTTGATTTTAATGCGGAAAATAAGCCGCTGACTGTTTGTGCAAAACAGAATGACGCTGACAGCCGATTTTTGATTATTACACCTGTTTCAGACGGCAAACAGATTGATATGACGAATGTTACGGCTGTGTTTTGTGCCGAAAAACCTGACGGCAGTAATATTATGAATTATGCACAAAAGGACAATGACGGAAAAATTATTGTCGAACTTACAAGTCAGACACTTGCATTGTCGGGAATTGTTTCGTGTGAAGTCAAGCTGTATCAGGGTTTGTCGGTTCTTTCGTCGTGCAGATTTTGCGTTAATGTCGAAAAGTCGCTCAGTGACAAAGCCGTTGAAAGCACTGACGAATTTACAATCCTTACGGAACTTATCGCTGAATGTAAAGCAATGCTGAAAAATTCATACCTTGATTATGAAAAACCTTATTTGTCGGCACTGCAAACAAAAATACTTGAAATCGAACAAACAACTTACGAGGAGGTAATTGAATGAGTTATACCAAAAAAACAATATCTGTCAGCAGTGATGAAAAAACTTTTGTCAGAACGTTCATTGAAGAACTGACAGCAACGGACAGCCGCATAAGCTGTGATACGGACATTGACGCACAATTCAGTGATACGTCAAAAGCACCGCAGTTTACTGTGAATTTCGGCACAAACAGCAAAATCGTATTTACCCGTAACGCTGCTCTTACTTCGGGTTCATCTACATATATTGTCAGAACATTCATCAACAACAATCAGATGAGTGTCAGTATAAGTTTTTCGTCGTCGAATAACAGCCATACTACAATAGCGGTACGCACGTGGAAATTTATCGTTGCCGCAAACGAAAACAGCTTATATATTGCGTTAGGCAATCAGAACAGTGTTATGCCCGGTTCGGCACAAATTTCTGTGGTAAGCATTTCGGACGGAGAGTTTTCGGCGGCAAGTATGGCACAAAATGCGTCAGCAATAAGCAGTAAATTTTACGGCACTGATACAGATAATCAGAATAATGCCTATGAATTTGCAAACAGGCTGAATTATGAAGCCACTGACGGTAATATTGAAATCATCAGGAATAAAGCCTTGCTTGATTCGACAAAGATAACAAAAATCAGAAGTTTTGACGGTTTGTGCGACTGTTCAACCGTAACACAATATTCTCTTTTGAAAGTCGGCAAGGAAACATTTTATGCACTTAACAGTAATACTGTGATTGTGACGGACAGGGGAGATGTATAATATGCAAGAAAAATTAACGGCATTAAAGGCAGTATTTACGGCGGCAACAGCGGCATTTCTTGTGTATTTACAGATGATTGCCGTGCCGCTTGTTGTGCTTATTTTGCTTATGATATGCGACTACATATCGGGAATGGCTTATGCGTTTATCAGTCATACACTCAGTTCAAAAACAGGCATAAGGGGCATTATAAAAAAACTGTGTTATCTTCTTGCGGTAGCCGCCTCAATGGGTGTTGACTGGGTTATTTCAAGCGTGAATGTTGTTACCGAAAACACCTGTGCCGTTGCCGTACTTGTGACCGTATGGCTTATCATAAACGAAATCATAAGTAT
>JAQXZA010000087.1 GCA_029226955.1 Clostridia bacterium
ATTCATTATGTATTCGTTTATACTAATCATAAAACCGCTTTTTAGCAATTTTAGTTATATTATACCTCTTTTAATAATAAATTCAATAAATTTTGAAATATTTTGTGTTATATCCTAACAATTACCTTGTATGATTTCTATGATATTTCAAAGCAGTTATTGTAATCATTCAGTTATGCCTGTGCGAAACACTATAATAATAATCCGGTAAGAAAACTTGTCGTTCGGCGATATAACTTTTTATAAGGCTATACATTAAAAATTTATCAATATCTGAAAAAGTAAGCAGGCGATTATCAATAGCATAAAAAGCATCAAAACTGCGAAAGCTCAAGACCTTCTGTACCTGCCATGCAAAAACGGCTTAAACACTACGTTTAAGCCGTTTCTCTCAATTATATTTTTGGTAAACAAATTTATATATACCCGTTATTGTTTTACCAATACGCTTGTAGAGCCTAAGTTTTCATCAGTACATTCAAGGGTGTCATTTTCTGCATTGTATGTGTAAGGTGTTGACGTACCGTTTGTTGTAAGTGTTAATGTTGAGCCGTCAAATTCGTAACTGCCCTCAACATCTACACCGGCAACTGTACATATTGCCGAACCATCATCATTAAAAGTATATTTACCACCTACCTGTTCGGGAGTTACGCCCTGAGCCTGACAATACTCTTCAAATGTCTGCCTGTTGCCGTCAGCGTCAATAATTTCTGAAACTCCCCATGTGCCTGTTACACTTACTTCAGCGCTGTCATCTTGAGCTGTGTCTGATGATTCAGCGCTCTGAGAAACTGACGACTCATTAGCTGAACTCTCTCCATTGTCCTTGCTGCCGCAACCGCAGAATACTGCTGTACCTATCATACAAAGCGCAAGTAATAATGCAATTTTTTTCATTTTAATTACCTCTTTCTAAAATTATTTTTTATTATGCCAAGCCGAAATAGCTTAAAATATTAAAGCCTGTCGGCATTGGAATCGTGAACATAAATATTGTTGCAAACAAAAATCCTGCAATCGCAACCCCAAGAATCACGTATCTGTTTGGAAGTTGCTTGAATGTACCCACTATACCAAGCAGGAACAGAACTACCGAATAGATAACTGTTACAAGTCCGAAAGCGTCACCGTTAGCGTTGTCCTTTTTGCCCTGTTCAAGAAGCTTGTCTGCCTCTGCAATCTTTTCTTTTGCATCAGTAAAATAGCTGTCTGTAAAGCCTTCCTTATCAAACGGAGAAGTGTCCTCATCCTGTTCCATTGCCCAAGTGATTGCTTGGGCAAGCTCTGCGGAACAATTATCGTTAAGAAGCTTTTCAAGCTTCCAGTCATACTTTTCAACAGCCTCAGTATCTTTCTTCTCCTCAGCATAAGAAGATTCGATTAAGACGTCGCTTATTTCATTCCAGAGCATCATATCCTGCATAAGACTTTGTGCCGCTTCATTATACATTGAATTGCCCTCAGAGGAAAGATTATTGCTTGTTGCATAATTTGTTGCCTGATTTCCTCCGTGAAGCGAACCTATCCATGACGCCCACGCAGTAGCCAACGCAGTTATTCCGAGAAAAACTGCAACAATTATTTCAAGAATTTTCTCGGGATCTCTTTTCTTTTTTATTTTTTCATTCATTACTACTCTGCCTCTTTTAGATTTGTTATCTTAAACAAATCAGAGTCCCATTTCATCAAGCTCTTTGGCTGTTTCTTCAACAAGCTTTTCACATTGCTTGGCTTTTTTGCCGACGAAAGAGCCGAAGCTGAAAAGTCCGCCTGATGCCATGTTAATCATAGCGTTTGCCGCAGCATTATCAAGACCTGCCTGTTCAGCTTTCTGCACAGAAAACTTATTAGACTCCTTGTTGAAGCCCGATTTCACAATCCACACCTGATTTTGACTGTCAAGCGGCGGAAATGTAATAATCAGAGCCATACCGTTCTTTGTAAGCGATGGTTCGCCTGCTGTAAACTTCTTGTCCTTGATTGCCTCGTAAAAGCTTTCAATAGAATATGAATTTTTCGTTTTTATGCTTTTGATTTTCACTCCAAATGCCATAAAATTTCCCCTTAAAATAAAGCTATCTGAGAATAAAAAAAGAAATTGTGTTCTCAGATTTGTCATATAAGTGTTAGGTGTTATCTTCTTCTAAAATTACGCTCCCCAGACATTGCCGTTTTTATCTGTGAATTTACCGCAGAGAACCATAATAAAGTCAACGAGCCAGCCGATTCCACACGCGCCGCCTGTCAACAGCCAGATAATGCCTGTGCCGATTTTTCCCGTCATAAATCTATGTACGCCGATACCTCCCAGAAAAAATGTAATTACTGTTGCTGCACTTTTACTCATAATTTTACTCCTTTCAAAATACAAAATTATCGCAAAATATAATTTGCTGAAATCACCAAAAAGCGATTTATTAAATATTATATTCATCCGCATTACAAATTTAAAGTACCTCATCACGAAATGCATTAATTCAGCACGAACGGTTTGCGATTATTTATTATTTTGTGATATAATCAGTATGGGTAATTTTACACAAGGAGTAAGTAATATGAAAATAGCGATTGTTGATGATTTAAAATCAGACAGAGATATACTGAACGAGAAATTGAATCAATACGCAAAATGCAATAACATAAAATACGAGCTTACGGATTTTTCAAGCGCCGAAGAATTTTTAGAAGATTTTGAGGTCGGTAAATTTCAGATTGTATTTCTTGATATATATATGGATAAAATCACAGGTATGGATGCTGCAAAACAAATATTTAAAGCGGACAGCCTGTGTAAAATAATTTTTCTGACCACAAGCGAGGAATTTGCCCGCCAAAGCTACAGCGTTAATGCCGTGTACTATCTCATAAAACCGATAGAAGACGAAGAATTTTTACACGCAATGGAATTATGCAAGCTTAAACCTGACTATGAAGTACCGATGATAAGCATAAAGAAAAACGGCTCTGTCCACAGTATTGAAACAGAACTGATTTATTATATCGATGTTTACCAACACACAACACGGATACACCTAAGCAACAATGTAATAGAGCTTTATACAAATTTCAGCGAATTCATTGCTCCGCTTAAAAGCGACAGAAGGTTTTCTGTGTGTTCAAGGGGAATTATGGTAAATTTTCAGCACGTCAAGGACATTGAAAACGATTGTTTTATGATGAATAACGGTGAAGCTGTGCCGATAAGCAGACGAAACAAGCGAAACATTCAGGAACAGTGGTACGGCTATACATACAACAGCCTTGGAGATAAGTTATGAAAAAAGCAATACCTTTCAAAAAACACTTTGCTCTGTTAACTGCCTGTATTCTGTCGGCAGTTATGCTGACAGTCTTCTCTCTCAGTGCTGACGCATTGGAACTTCCGGAATATGAAAACGCCGTCATCACCAATATTTCAAACAGCAGTATACTTGCAAACATGCCTGAAGAAACAGTTAAGCAAGGCTACGATATAAATGACTTTTCATATTTAATTGAAGTAATAGAACAGCAGGAAATGACCGTTTGCAATGGCGGAAAAAATTATACCGTACCGATTGAAATCGAATGGAGTTTTGATAATGCAGATACATCACAACTCGGATATCGTGAAATTGTCGGCAAAATAATACCGCCTGAAGGCTGTACCTTTGCAGACGGTGTAATTGATACTGTTATCATTCCCTTTACGGTAATTCCTGACTCTGATTCACCCGTTGAAATAACTGATATTTTTAATTATCAGCTTATCAAAAGCGGAGTAATGCTTGCTGTCGGCGATGAAGGCTGCTGGAACGAAACAGTTGAATACTGGTATGAATTTTTGGGCGTTGTTACAGGATATACTGAAGACGGGGACGAAGCCGGACTTATCCTTGAAAGCCTTGATATAAGCGACGTAAATATAAACGCCGAGGGCGAATATACTGTTACTGCTATGTTTGCACTTGACGATGAATACAACAATAAATTTTTCATATCCGATGAACTTCGCACCATAAAAATCCCCGTCATAATCAGCAACCCCGATAATTTTGAAATACAGATAATCGGACAGGACACCGGTTGTTTCATGGGCGTTTATTTACATAATCAGGATAGTGAAGTTCAGATTTACTATGTTGAGAGCGAAAATGAGCTGATGCATAATAAACTGACAGAATATACCGCTTTACCTGCTGACGAAAACCTTGCAGTTGCAGGCGGAGGAATATTCCGTATTTTCAA
>JAQXZA010000088.1 GCA_029226955.1 Clostridia bacterium
ACCCGATATTTTCTCCAAAGTTTACTTCCGACAGGGCGGTACAGCCATAAAAGGCTTTTTCTCCGATAACTTTGACGGATTTCAGGTCAATAGATTTCAGCTTTGGACAATTCTTAAAAGTTTCATTTCCGATTTTCGTCAAAGAAACAGGGAGAGTGATATTGCATAAGTTCTGAAAATCAGAAAAGGCATTGTCACTTATTGCAACAATGCCCTCCGGTAATTCAATTTGTACAATATTCTTTTTCTTATACCCCTTGAAAATACCGTTTTCAATTATCATCTGTTCGTCCATAAAGTCATCACCTATCGTTTCATTGTTGTTCTTGGATTTTCAAGTGCTTGATTGATGTCTGTCGTTTTTGATTTATCAAAGACTACGGTTATAGTGTTATCAGGCTTTTTGACAGCTTGTATCGGTATTCCGGCATTAAGGATAGCCGTAACTTCTTTTTCGGACAATCCATCTCTTTTACGCAAGTTAGCTTTGTTGCTGACCGCAACAGGATTTTTTTGTTCTGTTGTTGTTTCTGCTGTCTGTTCTTTTGTCTGCTCCGATGTAACAGGCTTTTGTTCGCTTTTTTCTTCTGTTGGTGTTTCTGCTTTATCCTCTGAAACCGTAGCAGTAACGCTTTTGGCAGCTTCTTTTGTTTCTCCGGTAACTGCTTTAACTACCGCACTTGTTACTTCCGAACTTGTTATATTATCAACGGCTTCAGAAATCGTAGTGCTGTTGGCAGCATTTTGAATTGTGACCTCTTTGATTTCCTCAAACTGATTACCGAGTAGCTCCGTTTTTGCGAGTTTGTTAAGACTCTGGTCAAGCTCCGTAAGATTATTTATTTTCTTTTCAAGCTCTGACTTTTTACCTTCTAATTTTTTGATACAGGCTTTCAGTTTTACCGTTTCGGTATTGTTGAGATTACCGCCTGCAAGTTTGCTTTTTGCCTTTTCTAATTTTCTCTCTATTTTGTCAAGCGTCTTTTCAGCTCTCATCTGACTGTCCTCTTTGAGAGCCTGCATACCAATCACATAGGCTGATTTATCTGCATTTTTATCGAACAGAGAAGAAATAAAGCCTTTCAGCAATTCGTTTTTCTGTTGCTTTTGTTTCAGGCGTTTGATTTTCTTTTCTGCTTTCTTGATTTTTTTCTTTAAATTCTTAATTTTATTATTTTTCTTTTCGGCTGATTTTTTAGTATTTTCGGAAAACGCTGAAATCAAAGGGTTAAGCGTTGGGTAAGCGTTGCTCTGTAAAACTGTATCGCAAGCTGCAACGGTCTGATTTTGCCTGTTTTGACTTTTTACGGTATCCTCGATTTTTGCGGTCAGTATATCAATTATATCCTGCTGCTTTGCGATTTTGAGATTTGTTTCCGTTTCCACAGCTTTGAAGTTTTCAAAAAGCTGTTCTGCTTCGGGTGACACTTGCTGTTTAACAGCTTTTTCTTCCGTTACAGGTGGTTTTTCTGTTATAATTGGCTGTTTTTCGGTTACGGCAGGCTGTTCAATCTGACCTGTTGCTACAAAGTTTTGATAACTCTGTAAATCAGGAAAGATAAGCATATCATCGCCGAAACCGCCTTTTTCTTTCATTTCTGATTTCATCCTGTCCCAATGTTCACTGCCTTGTTCGGTGCTGTTACTGCCATCAGCTTTTGAAAAATGTGTAAACTTTCCGTGAGGAAAGACATCGCATTTCTGTTGTACGCCATCATTGAACACCTTAAACTCCGTATTAACAAACTGCCTGTCATTGTGCATTTCCAATGAAGCAGAAACTTCCATATAGCTTTGTGGATTGTTTCTGTCGCAAGCAAAATAAGTCTTATTATTGGAAAAATCCAAGCTGTTCAGTTTTTCTAATATTTCATCGAAGGTCATATTTATCACTCACTTTCTGTTTTTGCCAAACATAACACCATTAGTTAATTGGCTGACTTTTTCTCTTATTTCTTTTTTTATGTTTGAAATAAAAACCGAAAAGTTATCATCAAGTGGCTCATCAAATTGCTTATAGTCTTCAATTTCCGATTTTACTGATTCTTGCCATTCCACTTTAAGCATTTCAAATTGGTCGATAACATAATCGGACATTCCATTTACTTTCATTTTATATTTAATCTGATGAAGATAATTACTAAAGCTATCAATCGCAGCAGAATAGCTGTTCTCTTTTCTTGCCTTTTTATCTTCCTTTTTTTCTATTAAATGCAAAATAATTGCTTGGATATATCTTTTTTTTGCATTTTCAAAGTTAACCTGCCAAATTAAAGCTGATTTTGACAAAGGATGGGCATCAGCATAACTTTTCATAGCAATAAAAAGCGGACAATTAGGGGAAAGCTTTTCATCTTCAAAAGAAATACTGCTAATCAATTCCCAAAAGTCATCATCGTTGTTGTACTTTCGCTCTCCTTTACTTTCAAGATAACTTACGATACATTTTTTGAAATAATCAGCACTGGTACTGATACTTGTAAGTCTTGGCATTATTTATAACTCCTTTCACTCTTTATATTAAAAATGGGGCTTGAAGCCCCATTTTTAATCAGATTATCTCTTTGGTATAAAACTCTGTGTCGGTGGTATATCGTCCTGAGTAATACCGCCCTGTTCGTTTTTCTTGCCATCTGTGTCGAGTTCAGCATTTAATACAGCAAGACGAGCGGATTTTGTTTTAAACTCCGTTTCTTTTGAAAAAGGCTTGCCTATTTGTTCCTTTACTTCTCTTAAAGATTTTTTATGTTCGGCAAGTCGGTCAATCCGTTCTTCACAGGTATTTTCCAATTTATCAAGAACATTATCCATACGAGTAAAATTATCTGTACCAAAATCAAGATAGTATGTACCCTCTCTTGAAAGAGTAGCTTTATATATTTGCGAAAAGCTGTCGAACATAACACCGATTTTAAAACCTTTATATTCGCCGACAGGAACATAATCTCTGTGTCCGCCACCATTACGACAAGCTGTCATACAGGCATTTTTCAATGCTTCGGCAGCTTCTTTTTTATCGGTATAATTTTTACCTTTGATTGACACACCATCAAAAATTTTCTTGCCGTCTTTGTCAAGTCGGGTTGGG
>JAQXZA010000089.1 GCA_029226955.1 Clostridia bacterium
CTGCCCGATTTATCAGATGGCGACAAAGTATAATGTCAAGGGCAGCATTACAATTCCGTATGTAAATACCGCTGACGGTGATATTACAGTAGCTTTTGCAAACGAATTTTCAACGCTTACTGCAACAGGTATTAAATTCAGCTCGATTGAACTCAAAGGCTATCTCGCCGCTGCTCTTTGCCTTGTATCAAAACAGCTTATCAACAATTCACAGTTTGATATTCTCAGCTTTGTAATCGGATACATTGCAAAGAAAATTGCAAAGTTTATTGAGAATTTCTGCATTAACGGCGACACGGAACACGCAGGGGCAAAGTCAGGTCTTGCTAACTCTGTAACACAGACTGTTGAACTCGCAAATTCAGGAAAAATTACTGCCGACGACCTTATAGACACACAGGAAGAACTTATCGACGCATTTCAGGGCGGTGCATGTTGGATTATGAACCGCAGTACAAGAGCGGCAATAAGAAAACTCAAAGACAGTGACGGTCAGTATATGCTTAATAAAGACCTTACATCTGCGTGGGGTTATACACTTCTCGGAAAGCCTGTTTACACCACAGACGCAGTAAACGACCTTGCAAAAGGCGGTACAATCGCATATTACGGCGACTTCTCGGGTCTTGCTGTCAAGCTCGGTGAAACTGCTGAAACTCAGATTCTGTTTGAAAAATATGCGGAACAGCACGCTGTGGGTATCAATGTATGGTTTGAGCTTGACTGTACTGTTGAAAACGCACAGAAGATTGTTAAACTTGATGTTCCTGTTGGCGGCTGATAGTTATGAAAGTATCAGAGATAACGCTTGATGTCCTGAAAGAATACTGCGGTGTATGCGGTGATGAGGACAACATTGTGCTTGAAAGCTGTTTGTCCTCAGCTAAAAAACAGGCTGAAAGCTATACCGGACTTACTGCCGCTGAACTTGATGAATATGAAGATATAACAATCGCTGTGCTGACAATCGCAAACGACAATTATATCTTCCGTTTTAATCAGAATGGCATAGGTCTTAATAAATCGGCGGAATTTATACTGTCAATGCACAGCCGTAATTTGATTTAGAGGGGAGTTTTTTAGATGATAATAACTTTTAACCGCAAGGCTGTTTTATCGTCTGTACGCCCTGCTTACGGTCATTCAGGTGAGGCAGAAACGACACAGCGTAACATTAAATGCTGTGTCGGTATGCCCTCGACAAGTACAAAAATCAATGCCGAAAGTGTAGGTATTAAAGCCGATTTGATTGTACACTGCTACCGTAAGGATTTTGACGCTGTTAATCCTACGCATATTGAGATTGACGGAACAAAATACAAAATTTCGGCGACAGGGGCAAGTCTGAACGACCTGTTTATTAAACTGACGGTAACGAAAAGTTAGGAGTTAGGAGTGAGGAGTCAGGAGTGAATGCGGTTGAAACAAGCATAACAATAAGAGGTATGCAGGAGTTTATCAATTCTTTTGACAGGCTGGACGAAAATGTTCAGAGGGCTGTACAGACAGGTATGCGTGAGGGTGCAAGGATAATTCAACAAGAACAAAGGCGGCTTATACTTGCACGAAACAACAAGGACGGAAGTCCGAGCCGACTTGCAAATCTGATAAAAATCGGAAACATATCGTCAGACCGAAAAGGCACTTACAGAATTTTTGTAGGTTACAGCAGTGAGGCACTGAAAGAACACCCTGAGGCACTTGCTCTTGAATTTGGCAGACCGTCACTTTACCGAAAACACGCAAACTTTACCGTTAAACAGGTCAGGAACGGTAAGGAAGTAGAGGTTGTAAACGGATATATTCCTGAATACAGCCATATTCGCAGAGCGTGGGACAACAAAATCGGTGAGGCGGCACAGGCGGTTATCGACAGTATAGACCGTGAACTTGAAAATTTCGGAGTGAATTAGGAATGAGGAATTAGGAGTGAGGAGTTAGGAATGATTTTCAACAATTCTGCACTCTGCATTCAGCATTTTGCATTTAAAAGGTGGTGGGTGAGATTGAGTATATATGACAAAATAGACGGTGTACTTAAAATTCTTGACATTCCTTTCTATGACACTATGCCGACTTTCGCCGAAAATGACGAACCGCCTCTGTATGTTGTTTACAATCTTTACGATACACCCGCTTTTCGTGGTGACGGGAAACTGCTCGCAGTAGAATATACGGTAACAGTAAATGTTCTCGGTACTGACATCAGTAAAGTTGATAAGCTGCAAGGCGATATTCTTGAAATTTTTCAGGAGTATGATTTTGTTTATGGCGGCTGTAACTATGAAATGGACACGGAATGTCCGACTTTGTACAGAAGAATAATGGACTTTAAAATCAGTGTGGAGTGTTGAGAGTGAGTGTGGAGCTATTGCGTGGGCAATTAGTTCTCTGTGCTGACCACTGAACGCTAATCACTGAACACTTTTTGATTTTAAATTTGATGAAATGAGGTAAAAAAATATGGCAGAAGATAAAAGAACACCAACGATTAACGTTGAAAAACTGACAATGTGGAAACTTTTAACGGACGAGGAAACAGCACCAACCTATGGGGAGGCTGTGAAATTCGGTAAAATTCTTATGCAGGCAAAAGAAACACCGTCAACAGCTAACGCTGAACTTTACGGCGACGGTGAAAAGACAGACGAGGCTTTTGAAAATACAGGCGGTTCTATCGAATTTAACATTCACGGACTTAATTCGAGTGACAAGGTACTGCTTTACGGCGAACATATCAAAAAGGGTACAAATGTTACTGCAAGGTATGACACGCCTAATTATGTATGCGTTGCGTTTTTGTCAAAGCGTCCTGATAAACTTTATAATCTGAAAAAGTTTGTAAAATGTATTTTTATGCCGTCGGAGGAAAGCGAAACCCAGACGGAAAAGGGCGGCATTAAATACTCCACAACAACAATTAAGGGTACATACAGCCCTCTGCTTTCAACAACAGAGGCTAAATTTGTACGTTATGGTGTTGACCCGGTTAAAGATGCGGAGATTATAAACAAGTGGCTTACTGAAGCTTTGTATATTGGCCCTGATGAAACCGTAACACAGGGTAGCTGATTATGCTGACACCGATTATTAAAAAGTATTCAAAAATTCATATTGCAGGAAAGGAGTATCGTGTGCGATACTCCTTTAATTCTCTGCTTTGTCTTGAAATGTCCTACAAACCGCTTGATGAAATCATTAAATACAATGCCCTTGACTGGACTGTTGAGGATATTTTACAGCTTACACGGGCGACTCTCGTTGATTTGCCGCAAAACCGAAAAGCAACAACAAGGCAAAAGTGGGACAGCATTAAACCTGATGTGTGGCGTGCCGATATTCAGGTACAGGATTTAAGACTTCTGAAAGCTGAATTGTTAAATGCAATATCTGACAGCTTACCGCAACAGGTTATCGGTCAGAAAGCAAGCGGAAACGGCATTGACGGGCTGAAAATGCGTGCTATATATGTTGATGTTCTGCACAGACCTGAAAGAGAGTTCTGGACGGCAACGCTCCGTGAAGTCAGCGAAAGAATTGAGGCTTATTTTGATGTCAAAGGCTATGGCGACAATGTTATACACGCTGAGGAATTTGACACAGAAGGAATGTAATGCAATGCAGAATTAAGAGTGCAGAATGCAAAATGAGCAGTAACAATTCTAAATTCTGCATTTTGCATTCTACATTTAAATGGTGGTGAGATTGTGGCGGAAACAAGAGATTTGACGGTTGCTATGAGTTCCGATACAGGCGGTTTCTCGGAGGGAATACAACAGGCTAAAAATATACTGCTTGAACTCAACAGAACCTTGCTTGACAATCAGTCAACTCTGAAAGAGGCAACCAGAGAACTCAACAATTACGAAAAAGAACAGCGGAATTTACAGGCTGAAATGAGCAAGTCCGGCGGCGACACGGAAGAAAACCGTGCTAAAATGGCACAGCTTACCGCACAGATTCAGGAACAGCGTGAAAGGGTTGCGTCATTAAGAACTGAACAAACTGCCCTGAGAGGACAAATTTCAAGGGCAACTGCGGCTTTACGGGAACAGACAGAGGCGGCAAGAAATCAGGCACAGGCAAGTAATGAAAGTGTATCGGCTACTGACAGGCTTAAAAATACCATATCGGAACAGCAAAACAAACTTGAAAGCCTGAAAGAAGAATACAGCAACACCGTACTTGAACAGGGCAGAACTTCCGAACAGGCACAGAACCTTGCCGGTCAGATTGCTGAATTATCTGCGGAAATTGAAAATAACAGGCAGACGCTTGAAAATGCTGCTTACAGTGCGTCGGATTACAATGACGCATTGAATGACACGACAGAGGCTACCGAAAATCAGAATGAGGCTAACGAGGAAGCAAGTGACGGTTTTACCGTGCTTAAAGGTGCAATAGCTGACTTGGCGGCGGAAGCTTTACAGGCGGCTATTGATAAGTTCGGGGAGCTTATGACATCAGGCAAACAGGCTCTTAATTCTATTCAGGCACAAACAGGTATGACCGCTGACGAAATGGCGGCAATGAAAGACCAGATGTATGACCTGTACGGAAACAATTTTGGCGACAGTCTGGAAGATGTTGCAAATGTACTTGCTGATGTAAAGGAAAACATCAATGAAACTAATCCCGACAAAATAAAGGATATAGCACAGAACGCTATTGCATTAAGAGATACTTTCGGCACTGATGTCAGCGAAACATTAAGAGGTGTTAATGCACTTATGACTAATATGGGTCTGAGTGCGGAACAGGCATTTGATTATATTGCAAAGGGTTCACAGAACGGTCTTAACAAAACAGAAGAATTATCGGACAATCTGGCAGAATATGTTCAGCTGTGGGCTCAGGCGGGATTTTCTGCGGAAGAAATGTTCAGTGTTCTGCAAAACGGTCTTGACAGCGGTGCTTATAATCTTGACAAAGTCAATGACCTTGTCGGAGAAATATCAAGGTCAATCATTGACGGCAGACTTGAAAGCAATCTTGACAGCTTTTCTTCAAAAACCGAACAGGTATTTCAGGCTTTTAAAAACGGTCAGGCAACTCAAAAAGATGTCTTTGATTCGATAATTAACGACCTTAATACAACGGGCGGTCTTTTTGAAAAGTTAGCTACTGCGTCAGAAACTTTGTCGGCTCTCGGTGAAGATAACGCTATGGCAATTATTGAGGCTCTGAACAATGTAAACGACACCTATTCAGATGTTGAAGGCACTATGCAGAGTATTAACGACATTAAGTATGATGATGTCGGAAATCAGCTTGCTACACTCGGGCGAAAGTTTGAGGTTGATTTGATTCAGCCACTTGTTGAGGGTGTTACTCCGGCTCTTGAAAGTATTCTGACTTGGGCAACCGATAATCTGCCGCTTGTTGCAAGTGCGTTTACTACTGTAACTACTGCGGTTCTCGGGTACAGGGCGGCACTGAACTTTGAAACTGTGCTTGCTACTCTGAAAAATTCTTTTGCAGGTCTTACAGCAAGTACAAAACAGTCAGCGGCGGCATCTGCTGAGGACGCTGTACAAAAAACGGTTGAAACCGGTGCAACACAGACAGCAAAAGTCGCACAGGACGGGCTTAACACGTCTATGAAAGCTAACCCTATTATACTTCTTATTTCACTTATTACGTCGCTTATTTCAGGAATTATAACTTATGCGTCAGCGGCACAACAGGCAAAAAGTGAAACGGATAAATTCAAAGAAAGTCTTGATGAAGTCAGGAAGTCTGCGGAAGAATCTGTTGCACAGACTGAGGGAAAAATTGAAGTTATAAAGACACTTGGTGATCAATATGAAGAATTGAGAACAAAGACAAACCGTACCGCTGACGAACAGAAAACACTTGATAATGTCGCAAAGGAACTCGCTAAAAGTCTTGGTATCAGCGCAGAAGAAATTAAAAATCAAAACGGCGAGTATATCGAACTTAATGATACGATTGACAAGACAATCGAAAAAATGCAGCAAGAGGCTGAAGTAAATGCTAAAAAAAGTATTCTTCAATCGGCTTATGAATCCAAAGAAAAGGCAAAAAATGAATTAAGCAATGCCTTGAAAGAATACCGTGAGTTTGTTGAAGAACACACAGATAAAGATGGCAGTTTTTCAGTATCAATATGGGAACAGGGCAAATATGATGAGCTGAAATCCAAAATTAACGAATGGCAGAGTGCGATTGAGGCTTGCGATAATGAAATAAATAAGGCGTCTGATTCTCTGAAAAATTCATTGCAAGCCAAAGAGGACGACAAAAATACAACTTCAAGCGGTGCGGCGGCTAACAGAGATTATGCCGAGTCAATGAATGATGTTTCGGACAGTGCCGATAATTCAGCGGAAAGCATAGAGAGCCTGAAAGCAAAACTTGAAAGTCAGAATACTGCTCTTGAAGAAAATCAAAAAGCTATTGACGAAACACAAAAAAGTCTTGATAAATACAATCAGATTAAGCAAGAGGCAATAAAAAGCGGCGGTAACAATGACAGCAATGAAAGATTAAAAAATGCCAACATTTATATTAACAGTCTTACTTCTAAGCTTGACGAACTTCAAGCACAACAGAAAGTAATCAAGGACAACATAAGCGACACTGAAAAAGCTGTTGAAAGTCTTGAAGGCTCTGTTGATGACGCACTCGATAATATACAGGACAGCTACACACAATGGCAGAATGTAATAAAAGAAGTCAATGCGGAAACTAACAAGAATGGCACTATATCAATTAAAACGCTTGCAAATATTCAGAAAAAATATCCTGAATTGATTGATTTAGTCAATGAATATATT
>JAQXZA010000090.1 GCA_029226955.1 Clostridia bacterium
ATTTATGCAGTGTCCCTTTACAGGAAATGCGTCATCAATACCAATCCAGTCTTCCCAGTTAATTTTGCTTACTCCCTGAAAAAGCTCTTCAAAGCTGTATGCAGGAAACGAACCCATAAGTATCTGTATTCTTTCGGTATAGCGTGAACCGATATTTGCCCTTGCCATTGTGCTTAAATCGCCCTCGAAAAACACACGTCCGTTTTCTGCCTGAACATTCTGAATATCCATTCTTCTGAACTCGTCTGCCGCTATGCCTTCAAGTCCCAGTAAACACGGTGCTACAAATTTTATCTTTTCCATTTTTTACAATCTCCATCTCAAAGTGATATGTATTTATTCTATCCTATACGGCATAAAAAATCAAATATATTTAAGCGTGATGTCCGTTAAATTCCCCAATAAATATTTTACTTTTTGCAATAATAATTTTTCTTGCAGTATTCGTGAAAATATGATATTATATGTATGTAAAATCTGTTGAACGCATAAGCCTCGTGCTGTGCGTAAAACTGCTTTACAATCTCAATATTTTCTGACACAAAAGGGATTCCTGATGTGAAAGGTGTGACAAATTATATCATAAGTCCGAAATTTAATTTTCGGGCAGTAATTCTATGCACCTTTCGGGGTGCTTTTTTGTTTTTAAAGAGGTGATTTTTTGGAAAGCCGTGTATCAATTATAGGCATAATTGTTGAAAACACAAATTCAATCGAAAAACTGAACGAACTTCTCCACACTTACGGCGAATACATAATCGGCAGAATGGGTATTCCCTATCAAAAAAAGAATGTCCATATTATAAGTATTGCACTTGACGCACCTGTAAATATAATAAACACTCTTTCGGGCAAAATTGGTATGCTTGACGGCATAAGCTCAAAAGTCGTGTGTTCAAAGGTGTGAATGTATGAAAGAACTGATTGATAAACTTGAAAAACAGCATATTCTCTCAAAAGAAGAATATACAACGCTGATAAAAAACTTTACGCCCGAAATCAGCGAATATCTTTTTGAAAAAGCACGTAATGTCCGTCACAAATATTACGGACACGACGTTTATATGCGTGGACTTATCGAATTTACGAATTACTGCAAAAATGACTGTCTTTATTGCGGAATACGTCACAGCAACAAAAACGCTGACCGCTACCGCCTTACCAAAGAACAAATTCTTGACTGCTGTAAAAACGGCTATGAACTCGGTTTTCGTACATTCGTACTTCAAGGCGGCGAGGACGATTATTTCACGGACGAAATTATCGTTGACATTGTAAAAAGCATAAAACAAAGTTATCCTGATTGTGCGGTAACACTCTCGATAGGCGAAAAATCCTACGAAAGCTATCTTGCGTATTTCAATGCCGGTGCTGACAGGTATCTTCTCCGTCACGAAACGGCTGACAATGAACATTACCATAAACTGCACCCACACAATCTCTCGCCCGAAAACAGAAAACGCTGTCTTTTTGACCTGAAAAAAATCGGCTATCAGGTCGGTTGCGGATTTATGGTAGGTTCGCCGTATCAGACCGCTGAAAACCTTGCTGACGATATGTTGTTCATAAAAAAACTTCAACCCGATATGGTCGGCATAGGTCCTTTTATTGCACAGCACGATACACCGTTCCACGACAAAGAAAACGGCACACTTGAACTCACGCTTTTTATGCTCGGACTCTTGCGGCTGACCGTTCCGAACGCTCTTATTCCGTCAACTACGGCACTCGGCACAATAGCCCCGAACGGTCGTGAACTCGGTATTCTTGCCGGTGCTAATGTCGTTATGCCGAACCTTTCACCTGTCAGCGTACGAAAAAAATATCTTCTCTACGACAACAAAATTTGCACAGGTGACGAGGCGGCTGAATGTCGCTTTTGTATGCAGAACCGTATGAAATCAATCGGCTACAATGTCGTAATTTCCAGAGGCGACGCAAAACAGTTAGGAGTTAGGAATTAGGAGTTAGGAGTTGTTAAGAGTGTGAAGTTAAAATTACGAATTTAATTATTTTTGGAGGAATTGAAATGAAGTATGACCCGAAGTCTGCTTATGCAGAAGAATTTATAAATGATGAGGAAATCAGGAATTGTCTTGAATATTCCGAAAAAAACAAACACAATGTTGAACTTATTGACAGTATTCTCGAAAAGGCAAGACAAAGAAAAGGTCTTTCTCACAAAGAGGCACTTGTTCTGCTTGACTGCGATATTGAAGAAAAAAATCAGGAAATTTTTGCACTTGCCGAACAGATTAAAAAGGATTTTTACGGCAACAGAATTGTTATGTTTGCACCGCTGTATCTATCAAACTATTGTGTGAACGGTTGTTTGTACTGCCCTTATCACGCAAAAAACAAACATATTGCACGTAAAAAATTAACACAGGACGAAATCCGCCGTGAAGTAATTGCCTTACAGGATATGGGTCACAAACGTCTTGCACTTTAAACAGGTGAAGACCCTGTAAACAATCCGATTGAATATGTCCTCGAAAGCATAAAGACTATTTACAGCATTAAGCACAAAAACGGTGCAATCCGCCGTGTTAATGTCAACATTGCCGCAACAACTGTTGAAAACTACCGCAAACTTAAAGACGCAGGTATCGGCACATATATTCTTTTTCAGGAAACATACAACAAAGAAAGCTATGAAAAACTTCACCCGACAGGACCCAAACACAACTACTGCTATCATACTGAGGCTATGGACAGGGCTATGGAAGCCGGAATTGATGATGTCGGCTGTGGTGTTCTTTTCGGACTGGAACTGTACAGATATGAATTTGTCGGAATACTTATGCACGCTGAACACCTTGAAGCAAGATTTGGTGTTGGTCCTCATACAATCAGCGTTCCACGTGTCCGCCGTGCAGATGACATTGACCCTGACGTATTTGACAACGGCATAAGTGACGATACATTCGCAAAAATTGTTGCCTGTATCAGAATTGCCGTGCCATATACAGGTATGATTATTTCAACAAGAGAAAGTCAGAAAAGCCGTGAACGTGTTCTTCATCTCGGTATTTCACAAATCAGCGGCGGTTCAAAGACAAGTGTCGGCGGCTATGCTGAACCTGAACCCGAGGACGAATGTTCCGAACAGTTTGATACCAGTGATAAACGTACACTTGACGAGGTTGTAAAGTGGCTTATGGAGCTTGGCTACATTCCGAGTTTCTGTACGGCTTGTTACCGTGAAGGTCGTACAGGCGACAGATTTATGAGTATTTGCAAGAGCGGTCAAATTCAGAACTGTTGTCACCCCAACGCACTTATGACGCTTAAAGAATATCTTGAAGACTATGCGTCCCCCGAAACAAAGGCAATCGGTGAAAAGCTGATTTTAAAGGAACTGGACAACATTCCAAAAGAAAAAGTACGTGAAATTACCCGTCAGCACATTCTCGACATTCACAACGGCGGCAGAGATTTCCGCTTTTGATTAGTTAGGAATCAGGAGTTAGGAGTGAGGAGTTATTTAAGTGGCGGAAAATAACTGCCCGTTATCAATAACTTTGAACGCAATTACGCATTACGAATTACGAATTAAAAAGAAAGGATTGATTTTAAAGTGAGTCTTAACAGTACGGTTTCAGCAGACAGACTGCATATTGCGTTTTTCGGAAAGAGAAATGCCGGAAAATCAAGCGTTGTAAATGCAGTAACAGCACAAAAACTTGCAATAGTTTCAGACGTTCTCGGCACAACAACAGACCCCGTTACAAAGGCTATGGAAATTCTGCCGCTCGGGGCAGTTGTGATTATTGATACTCCCGGAATTGACGACGAGGGAGAACTCGGTGCTTTACGAGTGAAAAAAAGCTATCAGGTTCTTAACAAAACGGATATTGCGGTGCTTGTCGTTGATTCTTCCGTCGGCAAAAGTGACGAGGACAACGCACTTATTCAACGCTTTAAGCAAAAAAACATTCCGTACATAATTGCTTACAACAAATGCGATATTGCAAACATAAATGTCAGTGCCGAAAATGAAATTTGTGTCAGTGCAAAAACAGGCGAAAATATTTATCAGCTTAAAGAACTTATCGCAAAACAGTCACAGGGTATGGAAAACAAAAAGCATATCATTTCTGATATGCTTGAAAAAAATGATATTGTTGTACTTGTTGTGCCGATTGACAGTGCCGCTCCAAAGGGCAGACTTATCTTGCCGCAACAACAGACAATAAGGGATATTCTTGACGCACACGCTGTCGCTGTTACGGTACAGGACAACGAACTTAAAGCCGTTCTGTCCTCTCTTGCGAAAAAGCCGAAAATGGTTATAACCGACAGTCAGGCATTTAAAAAAGTCAGTGAAGATACTCCGAGTGATATTCTTCTTACGTCTTTTTCAATTCTGTTTGCACGATACAAGGGCAATCTTGAACTTGCCGTTTCGGGAGTAAAAGCCATTGACAAATTACAAAACGGCGACACAGTGCTTATTTCTGAGGGTTGCACTCATCACCGACAATGCGACGATATAGGCACAGTAAAACTTCCGAAATGGTTGCAAAAATATACAGGAAAAACGCTGAATTTTGAATACAGTTCAGGTACGGAATTTCCCGAAGATTTAAAAAAATACAAAATGATAATTCATTGTGGCGGCTGTATGCTTAACGAGCGTGAAATGCAATACAGGCTTAAATACGCACAGGACGAGAATATCCCAATCACAAATTACGGCACGGCTATTGCTTATATGAACGGTATTCTTGAACGAAGTGTTGAAATTTTCCCCGATATTGCGGCTTTATTGAAATAAATCATTTATTTTTCAGTATTTCTTTTCGGATATATGCAAAAGTTTCGTCCTCGCCCTTTTCTTTCAGCATTAACAAAAGACTTTCAAGGAGTTTTTCGGTTTCGGGGTGAATGATGTAGTGACTGCGTGAATGTATGAAATAATCGTATGCGTCAGAATTTGTATAATCTTTGCCACGATAGATTTTTGAGGCGGCAATTCTGTCGCATACCATTTCTACAACATATTTTGTCGGCATTTTCATACCTGTCATTTTGTGACCGTCGTCAAGTCCGTAGTCAATCCAGTATTCAAGATGATGTTTGTTTCTGCCCTTGTGGTGCAGCCAAGCCGCACTGTAACCTTTATCTTCCCTTTCGGCGTCATTCGGACTGCGGTAACCCTGATAATATTTTGCACCGACAAAAAATTCCGTCGGCGAATATTTCGACAAATCGTGCATAAGTCCCTGTCTGTACAGTCCGACTTTAAAGCACAATTTCATAACGTTCCACCTGTGCTTATTTATCGTTTTCAGATGTTTCAGCCACTTCATTTTACAACTCCACACTCCACTCTCACAACAATTCCTAACTCCTAACTCCTAACTCCTAATTCCTAACTCCTAATTCCTAACTCCTAATTCCTAACTCCTAACTCCTAATTCCTAACTCCTCACTCCTAACTCCTAATTCCTAACTCCTCACTCCTAACTCCTAACTCCTAACTCCTGACTCCTAATTCCTAACTCCTAACTCCTAACTCCTAACTCCTAATTCCTAACTATTATATCATATTTCGGGGGAAAAATCAGTATAATGTATGGAAAGTGGCGTATTTTTTTCTGAAAAAGTTGACAAGATATTTGTATAGTGGTATGATATATGTAATTAAAAGTTCAAATCGTTTCCGGGATAGAGGTGCGGTTGTTGCGTGTAACGGAAAAAAGGCTCTCCAAAGCTGTTGAAATTCCGTGAATGGCTCTGCCGCCGAAGAACAGATTGTGGAAATTCTGTTCTGGGAGTATATCACAATGATATATTACTGTCATCATTTTTTGTGGTGGGGAGCTATCGTTTTCTGTCTGTTTTCTGACGGATATTCAAAACACTTGCTTTTTATGACCGGTTTTTAACCGGTTTTTTTATTATCGGGAATGATTTACTTTTGGAAAGAAAAGTATATGTTTAAGGAGAAAGTACAATGAAAAAGTATAATGTCGGTATAATCGGTGCAACGGGTATGGTAGGACAGCGTTTTGCTACACTTCTTGAAAACCACCCGTGGTTTAATGTAACTGCTCTTGCGGCAAGTGCCCGTTCAGCCGGTAAGACATATAAAGAGGCTGCCGGAAACCGTTGGGCTATGCAACAGCCAATGCCAAAATCAATGGAAGATATGGTTATTATGGACGCCGCTGACGTAAAGGCTGTGGCTGAAAAGGTTGATTTTGTATTTTGTGCAGTAGATATGAAAAAGGACGAAATTCGTGCGTTGGAAGAGGCTTATGCAAAGGCTGAATGTCCTGTTGTTTCAAATAACAGTGCCAACCGCTTTACACCTGATGTTCCTATGGTTATTCCTGAAATCAACGACAATCACCTTGAAATAATCGATGCTCAAAGAAAAAGACTCGGCACAAAGAAAGGTTTTGTTGCTGTTAAGTCTAACTGTTCACTTCAAAGCTATGTTCCGGCTATTCACCCACTTATGCCTTATGGTGTTAAAAAGGTTCTTGCTTGTACTTATCAGGCAATTTCAGGTGCCGGAAAGACTTTTGAGAGATGGCCTGAAATGGTTGACAACGTTATCCCGTACATTGGCGGTGAAGAAGAAAAATCCGAACAGGAGCCGCTCAAAATCTGGGGACACATTGAAAACGGCGAAATCGTAAAGGCTCAGTCACCGTCAATCACAGCACAATGTATCCGTGTTCCTGTTTCCGACGGACACACAGCCGCAGTATTCGTTGAGCTTGAACAAAAGCCGTCAATGGACGAAATTATCAAAGTATGGGAAAGCTATAAAGGCAAGCCACAGGAACTCAATCTTCCGAGTGCCCCGAAACAATTCCTCCACTATTTCACGGAAAACGACAGACCGCAGATTAAGTCAGAGCGTAATCTCGAAAACGGTATGGCTGTTTCAATAGGCAGACTCAGAGAAGATACACAATATACAATCAAATTTGTTTGTATGTCACACAACACACTCAGAGGTGCGGCAGGCGGTGCAGTTCTTCTTGCTGAACTTCTTTGTGCAGAAGGATATATGGACTAAGATTTAAACAAAACGCATACTTTTTTATAGCAGACAGAAACCAAAACTCTGTCTGCTATATAATAATTACATAATTTTTGACAGGAGGCAGTTATGAGCAATCATATTTTTACAGGTTCAGGCGTTGCTATTGTCACACCTATGAACGCTGACGGCAGTGTAAACTATGACGAATACGGCAGAATTATTGATTTTCAGATTGAGAACGGCACTGACGCAATAATCACTTGCGGAACAACAGGAGAATCCGCTACACTCAGCCGTGACGAACACTGCAAGGTTATCGAATATACAGTCAACAGAGTCGCAAAGAGAGTTCCTGTTATTGCCGGTGCCGGCAGTAATGACACAAAATTTGCCGCTGAACTTTCAAAAGAGGCTGAAACACTCGGTGCTGACGCTATTCTTTCCGTGACACCTTATTACAATAAAACTTCACAAAGCGGTCTTATCGCCCACTACAATTATATTGCCGACAGAGTAAACATTCCGATTATCCTTTACAACGTTCCGTCAAGAACAGGCTGTAACATCAAGCCTGAAACCTACGCTGAACTTTGCAAGCACCCGAACATCAAAGCCACAAAAGAGGCTAACGGTGATACTTCCGCACTTGTCAGAACTATGGCACTTTGCGGCGATAACCTCGACATTTACAGCGGTGAGGACAGTCAGGCTTACACAATTACGGCTATGGGCGGTTGTGGTGTTATTTCAGTATTTGCAAATGTTTGTCCTGCTGAATGTCATCAGCTTATACAAAAGGCTCTTGACGGCGACTTCAAGGGCAGTTTTGAAATGCAGAAAAAATACATTGAACTTATGGACGCTCTTTTCTCTGACGTTAATCCTATTCCTGTTAAAGCTGCTATGAATCTTTTAGGTTTTAATTGTGGTTCGTGCAGACTTCCGCTTGCCCCAATGTCCGACAGCGGACTTTCAAAACTCAAAGAAACCCTCAACAAATATAAGTTAGGAGTTAGGAATTAGGAGTTAGGAATTAGGAGTTAGGAATTAGGAGTTAGGAGTTAGGAGTTAGGAATTAGGAGTTAGGAGTTAGGAGTTAGGAATTGTTGTGACTAACAACT
>JAQXZA010000091.1 GCA_029226955.1 Clostridia bacterium
GTATCGTTCTTGTTTGCGATAACAACAACTGCAAAATCGTCAACACCTTCCGGCACACTTCCTCTTTCGGTAGCGTAGGTTGAAATGCGGTCACTGTCCTCATCGACTGTGCGTTTTAAATAATAATCAATTTTCTTTCCATCATAAATTTCCGTATCACTGAATGTTGTATAGCGTCTGGAATAATTTTTATCAGTTGAATCTGTTAATAATGTATCTGCATAGATTTTCGCCGCCATTGTTTTCTCTGCGGTTTTTTCACTATACTCTGTTACAGGTTCACTGTACAGTACCGCACCGTCACCCGAGATATATTCCGATGTGGTTTCTGTTAAAGTACCCATTTTCGATTGTGGGCTGATGTTGACATAAGGATATTTCGGCATAGTAACATGAGTACCAGTATCATCATAATTAAAGCCTGAGATATTCTTCTGGTTGCCTCCGCTGTCAGCGTTGTTACAAGCACCATTGTAGTCAGCGAATACGAAGCGGGTGTTGTTTAGGTTTGCATCATCATTACCAACGTTTTTACTAAAACCATCGCCATATATCGCCATACCGGTGAACTGGATAGAGGTTGTTGTATCTGAACTAGCCATGTAGCCTACCCATGCACCCATATAAGATGATTCAGAAGTAACCTTATCAAGTTTTACGTTATAACCAAGTATTTTATTAGCGACTTTCTTGTTGATTTTTCCCATAACACCGCCTGAATAATTAGTGCCTGTTCCCAGTATGCAGTTTTCAATGGAGCTGTTATACATATAACATACCACACTACTGTTGCTTTGATGGGAATCACAATAACCTATCATTCCTCCGACATAGTTACTTCCCTTTGCAGTAATGTTATAATTAGCCACTTTTGTGTTACTGATTTGTATATTCGGATTACCGTCTTTACTAACACGTCCACAAGCAACAATACCGCCCGCATAAGTTTTTCCATATATATCATTATTTATTTTATTTTCTGAGTTTAATTTACCAACTACTTCGCAATTATTTATTGTAATATTAACAGGAACCCATCCATCATCCCATGTTCCACCGTAAAAACCTCCGGCATAATTGCCTTTTATATTTAAGTTTTCTACTTTGCAACCTTCAAATACTGCAAAACAGTTATTAGTTTTTACATCTTGTGTATATGGTTGCATAAGTCCAACTATACCGCCTGCCATACCGGTACCGGCATCATCTCTACCTATGGTAATTGGTTTTGACGAATCAACAGGTGATACAGTCATATTTGTTACTTCACAACCATTACCGGCGTATGCAACAAGTCCTCCGGCTGAATAACCAGCTCCTCCAGTACTCAAAATAGAGAACTTGTTCAGCGTTACAGTCTTGCCGTTATTGCCGCCATCTACAATTACCTTACCTTCCGCAACTTTTCCAACAAAAGCTCCGATCGAATTTCTATAAGCCTCTCTACCGTTATTACCCTTAGCACCACCGTTTGTAAGCTCTAATGACAAATTGTCTGCACCGCACTCTTTAACGGACACATTAATATATTTGCTGCTTATTCCACTCTCTCCGAGCAAACCGGCTACCTTGCATGGACCTCTGACAGACAAATCATTAAGATTTATTTTCTCAAACATTACATAATGATCATTTCTGCTCCAACCACAGACTCCACCTACACTAAGCCACATTACATTTGTAAAGGTGTCATCGTGACGAGCTTTGTCTTCTTCACCAGTTGGATTTGGTTTTTGTGTATCATATTTATAACTTTCAACATTAACAGAGCCACTAAGAGTAAATGCTTTTATCGCACTTGCTTCATTTCTCATTACCACAGTATCAAACAGACCAAAACCATTCACTTTATATTTGGCAAGATTATCAAATTCTAATAAGCTATTATTGCCTTTCTGAATCGTGCCGTTATGTAGATAATCAAAGTAGTTATCAATTCGCTTCCAATACCTGTTTATATACATATCAATGTCAATAGTACAACCTTTGCCGTCAAAAGTATCAAGCTTAAAGGTGTAGTAAAGAACCTCTATTTTTTTACTTTCGCTAGCATTTGCATCATTTGCTGTATCATTCATTCTTCCGACAGAGCCAATACCCCTGAAACTATCAGGCAGAACATAATCAACATTTTCTGTTAGGTCGATGTCGTAATAGCCTTTTGTGCTTGTCACACATCTTGCAGGATAAACTTGTGTCGTATCAGTATCAGATTTATTAACCGACTTAGTATAGCGAGCGATAATATACGGAACAGCCGTTTTTGCAGCAGTATCTTTGCTTGCAAGATTATTATAATCAGCGACTTTTGTGCTATCAGTTTCAGTTGTACCTACTGCATTATAATCTGCAATATGGCTCATACCATAAACAGTGTTATTCGTGCCATACGACAATGAATTAACATATTCACCGCCAGCCGTTGTTGCCGTACCCGAACACGACTGAGTAATCAGTGACAGTATAAAGAATGCCTGTGCGTTGGGTATATTGATGTTGCCGTCCTTAGAGCCATCAGCATCCGTACCTTTTGGTACTTTCGTTACATTAAGCTTATCCAAATTTGGATTAATGTCTGCGATTGTGTAGTGCTTTGTGTTGTTTTTGAGCGAATGTAGCGTGCCATTTCTTCTTCTATCATCAGTTGTGCTGTCATCATAATGATACTCGTTATTTTCAGTTACAGAAAACCGGTCTGTTTCATTGACAGCATAGCCGTTAATTACACGTCCTACCAGCGGATTGACATATATAGCACCCTTGCTGTCGGAAAGTGCGAGGTTTTTTTCATCTCCTGTGGGAATTGTGTTACTTGCTACGTAATTAACAACAAAATTATCGGGATAATTTTCTTGATCTTCATTACCTGAACGAGCATTATCGTTTGCAGTTGTCGCATTGATATTTTTGAATATAAGTCCGCCGAATACAACAACGCCAACATACGAACCGACAGGGCAAAGCATACCATAAGTACCGCTGAGGGTAATGGTTGACTGATACGAAACATAGCTGTTGTCAATTATGTTGTCGCCGCCCATAATCTCTCCGATAATACCACCATAATATTTGCATTTGGAATCATAGTAGAAATATGCCTCTTGGCTTCCGTATGAAGTTTGATTAAGCGTAATAGCCTCGTTGGCAACAACAATGTTTAAATCCTTGATAACACTTCCGTTTGAAACATTAATAAACGGTTTATCACTTTTGTTTGTGATTGTATTGTTATTACCGACTATTACACCACGAAATGCAGTATTCTCAGAATTGCCGCCTAAACCTAAAAAGTTTTCACTCAATTCAATATCACTATCTATTTTATAATACGCATTAGCAAGATAATATTGTACATTTGTTGCACTCCACGTGTTTGCGTTGTCTGCCGTTACATACTTTGTAGAATCAGAGGTAGAAGGCTTGAAAACATCATGATATTCAGTGCCGTTTTTATCATTACACCAACGGTCGCCCTTTGCATTAACTGTAATGCCGTCGAGTTGTTCCTTGGGAAGGTTCAACTGTGAAAGATCACTTGTTAAGCCTGAACCGATAAACTTTGCTACAGCTTCAAGTTGTTTTTCACCAGTGATTACATACGGATCGTTATATGTTCCGCAGCCTTCATCAAGAGCAACAGTCATAACATTGACTTTCAGCTCACGATAATAAAGACCGTTGCTATCCTTATTTCCAGTATATACTTCATCAACATACTCCAAAAATCCTGATGAGAAATAAAATTCTGTATTATCACTGAACACAGGATTCGTGAAATTTCTTGGATCCCCGTAATACCTGTTCTCCTCGCCTACGTACTCTTTGGAGTCAGTTACTTCTTTACCATAGGTAACGTGTCTATTTCCTGTTCCCCAGTCTTCATCATAGGTATAATTGTATTCAAGAGTAGCATTCTGATCAGTTTTTATAGACGCAAGCAAGGTAGAGTTCGTAAATATAGAGTTATATGTGCAATAAGCATTGTAAAGTTCTTCTGCTTTTGCGTTAAGACTTTCATCTGTACTATTTCCATCTCGTGAATCAAGTTTTATTTTTGAAAAGACTATGTTCAGACCTTTTCCCGTAGCTGCACCAATAAGGCTTTTTGCAACCTGAGAGGTTGTACCATCAGCACTATAATTATTTGTAGTATATACACCCTCAATATAAATATTCGGAGCAGCAGTAAGATCAGATTCTCTTTCAATATTGTTGATAAGCAGATAACCGTCTTGATATTCAGCGTTGTCCTTTGTCTTAGGCTTAATGCCGTCAAGTTTAATTTTTGAACCGCTTGCACTTTTGATATTTCCGTTCACTGTCTGACTGACGAGTACACCGCTGTATCCGTCTATTTCAAGAAACGTGCCTGACAGTGACAGATCACCGCTAATTGTAACTGTCTTACCTGTCGGCACATTCAGGAACAGTCCCGAATGCATAAGATAGTGTTGGTTTGATTTACCCGGATCACGAGTATAGCCGTCATTGTTATTAGTTGTTTCAGCATTATTATACAAAACACTGTAATCAAATTTAATATTAAGATTTTTCAGTGTACAGCTATCCGCATTAGCCAATGGATAAAAAGACAAACCTGTTAGGTCAGCCGAACCGTTAAGATTATCGTCTGTAAGAGTTGTTACAAATTCTCCTTGAATATTAGTAGCAGCATACTTTTTCACACTCCAAAGCAACAAGTTCTGACTATCATAAATTGAGTCCATTACATCAAGATTATAATAATATCTTGAATAAGGATTTGCATATTTAGTATTATTATTGGCAGTAGATGATACGCTTGTCAACTGATTCTGATAAGTGCCTGTTGTGGTGATTTTAGTTTCTGTGCCGTCTTTTTCTGTGTTCATATTGATTGAAATGACACCTGCATTTCCTATCAATACATTTTTAGTAGTCAATTCATTAGTAGAATTAGGATCGGTAGGATCAACAGAATATGCAGCAATTTCATCAAAAGTTTCTAATGAATCCGGCAGTTTGATACCTGAATCTGTCAGCTTATATCCCGAGTTCAGAACATTCAGATATAAGCCACTTGTAACATAAGTTTTGGTATTAGCGTTTAATACCTTATTATATGCCTTGTTCACCAGCATACCGAGAGAAGCATCGCCACCTTTCGACATAGTAAGTCCGTTAATCGCAAGCGAGTTTACTTTCCATACGCCCGTAGCCCTATAACACATAACACCAACATTAGCAGCACTATTCAGACAATCCAAAGTACCGTTAGTCACGGTCAGTCCGTCAATAGTCACATAGGTGTTATGCCACGAATAGCCGAGAAAACCGCCGCCTGTGTTTTGTGCAGGATCAGCTACCGTGCAGCTGTTAAAATCAAGATTGTTTATATTGACTTTTTTATCTTTATATGTGCCGTTTGTGTTAATATGGCCTATCAGACCGCCCGAAGCATATTTTGCTACTTTGAAGTCGTTCGCCTCTCCATTAGTATTTGCTTTCATGCTGACTGTGCATTTATCACTGTCGTCTTGTGCAAAATTGATAGTCACTTTGCTTGAAACAACGTTTCCGATTGCACCACCATACATCATCCAGTTGTTATGACTACCGCTGAATTTAAATGTCGGGTTAATTTCAGTATTGCCTTTAACCGCAATAGTTCCATTGTCGGAATTGTTGGAATTATTGTCAACATAGGCAATAAGACCGCCGATACTATTTCCGGTATCTACAGTAGTCGGGTCTTGATTAGACGAGTTTATGAATTTTCTTTGTTCATAATAATCAACTGTCTGCTTTACAGTAATATGATTCAATGTTGTACTGCCGTGAGAACGTGCAGCGATACCACCAACGTTCATACCATAAGCACCGGCATTACGAATATTAACATTTCCGTCAACAGTAAGATTGTTGACAGTAACAGTACTATCATTTCCATTGCCGATAACAGAAAACAAACCATTATAACAGTGGCGATAAATCTGACCTGTACCCTCTGTCTGACCTTCTGTATAAACACCGTATGATTCACCTATGGCTAATGTTACTATTTTATCGCTACCATTTAATGTACCTGTAAATGTGCCTACGTCGCCTATATTTGAAGAATTTATATTTGAGGTGACAACATTATTAGTCGTGTTTATAGTTATATCAAAGTCGCCGTCACGCATAAAACCGTTTATGCCTGTTTTAGAAAGGTCGATATTATCTGTAAGCATTAATGTAGTGCTAAGAAGGTCATCACGTGTACTTCCGCTTTCTGATGTGAATTTCAAACAATCATAATCAGTAACATCAGTTTTATTAAGCATAATGTTAAGTGCAGTTTTAGCAAAATCAACCGTAGAACCTATGGAAGTTTCAGCTTTTTCAAGTGTCACAGTATGCTCTGTGCTGTCTAAGGTAACAATTCCTGCCTGCTCAGCATTTTTATTTGTTCCCTCAACATTGAACACCCTCACAACTTCGCCCCATGTTCCGAGATCGTCGGAGATAGCTTCGCTTGAACGCTTATACTGCCAACCTCTGTTGTATGATGGACTTTCATCAGAACCGTCACCGAGTGCATACACAAGCACATTGTCATTATAGCCAACCAACTGACCATAGTTGCTGTATCTCAGAGAAATTTCATTAGTCGTACCATAGACACCCTCTGGTTTTGCAGATTTCATATCGGTAGTGCCACTCAAACGGAGAACACCATTATTAAAGCGACCGACAATTCCGCCACCACAGAAATTTTCGGTAGTAGTAAGGATAAAATCACCAACATCAACAAATACGCCATCTGTTGTTGATGTCGCTCCGATAAGTCCGCCGAAATATGCGTAGTTTTCGCATGTGCCTTTTTTCAAAGAAGTTCTTTTAGCTGTTCCAGTAGCATTAACTGTAACACTATCAGCCTTTATATATGCAGCCAAATCCACAATTCCAATAGCTCCACCGAATGCGTTGAATGATGCTTGCGATACAGATGTTATTGTAAGTGTGTCAAGTATAAGACTATTTCTAAGATTATCAGTAGTGTACTTTCCTATAATACCGCCGAAATAACCATCATATGCGTATGTAGTGGCAATTCCTGATGTGATTGAAATTGTTCCTTGGTTTCCTGTATTCTTTATGGTTAATTCATTTGAAGTATTTGTTCCACTCTTGATTTGATTTTCAAGTACACCAAAAACACCGCCACAATATTGACCATATACAGTGGCACTAATATCATAATAAGATATATCAAATTCATTTGTGATATAATTAGTATAATGACCAAATAATCCTCCTGCACCGATTGTGCCGGTAACACTACCACCTACAGAAATTTTACTTCCCGATTGATTGTTTACTTTTGAATCAGAACTAAGCTCACCAACAAGCCCGCCGGCATAGTCGTTATTAGAAACAACAGAAGGCAATACTGTATTAGGAAAAGAGTTTATATTGAGTGTTGAACCGTTTTCCATAGTTCCGACAAGCCCGCCGGCATTGCCCTTTGCTGATGTAACGCTATAAGTTTTTGCAGATCCCGAATAATCAAGGTTAATTGTCGAACCGCTTTTGGTCACTTCGCAGATAACACCGACATCAACATTATCTGTTGTTGAATTGCTGACAACGCCTGCATTTGAGTTGTTGGTAAAAGACAGGTTTACCTCAGCATTTTCTCTAATTTCTCCGATTACACCGGAATAAGTATTATTACTTGATGAATCCAAAGTAATTTTCCATTCAGCAGAATTCTTGTTCTCTGTATTATGAACTACATAATCAGCAAACAACGGTTTGCTTTCATCATCACCGACATCAGATAGTCTAACTAAATTAAGCACTACCGGCGATTCTATTTCAGTAACAACATAGTTTAATAACTTTACCGAGTCGTAAACATATCTGAATAACGCTCTATGAGCTTGTAATGTAAAGGTAGCTCCTGAAAATCGCAATGTTCCATTAAATGGATACTCTGAGGTACCAAGTCCTTCGTAGGTATCAGGTATAATTCCTCGAGAACCAGAATCATCTTGTGTAAAAGGAAGATCAAGAGTATCATTCTGATGATTCTGTGCAAATCCTTCAGTATGGTTATAATAATAGCAGTAATCCACAAAATCACTCATGTGTTGAAAATTATAATTTCCTATTGGAAAATCATCAGCTGTTTTGTTTGGTGTATAATCTGTTGCACTTGCACTTATTGAAAATGAAGAAGTTATTATCTCTGAAAGATCTCCAAATGGAATCAAATTAGTTATAATTGCAACAGCGATTACAAAACTTATGACTCGCTGCTTTGCTTTTTTATTATTAAAAGATAATTTCATATCATCACCACATTTACTTTTTTTAGAAAAGGTCACAATATAATAAATTGAGATTATTTATCCTTGTGTTTCTGACTTGTTGAAGTAGCAGACAATAAATTTTGTTGCTGCGTTATCTCCTGTATATGATTTTCCAAAAAGAGTTTTATACAACTGCAATTCATATCTGTTCTTAACAGTTGAATCAACTTTTAGTGTTACTTTTTTCCAACCACTATAAGTGCTGTATTTTGTATCGTCTGCTGACACAGTTGAAACATTACCTTCAAATAAATTACCCGAAAGTGATGTGTTAAAGAAAAATTTATTTATCTCAAATTTATCGGGCTTCCACAGAATATCTATCATTCCCGTACCACTGCCGGTAATTACATAGTTATAAAAATCGTAATCAACAGTTTCACAGTCAGTTTCGACAAACGTTCCTGTCCAGGACGCTGTATCAGCTACGTTTTTCGCTCCATACAATCTTGTATCAATTTGATTAAGGTTTGAAGGAGAGTTTGGCTCCGCCCAAACATGAATAAAAAATTCCGGATTTGTGTTTTCAAGGTCACTCTTGTCTATTTCGACCTTGTACTTATCTATTGACGATTTTTGAGATTCAAGTGTATCAATATCAAAAGTTACAGTAAAATTTTTGTCGCTTGTAAATCGATTTATTGATAATGGTGATACTTCACCGTTTACATCGTCCTCAGTTTTATATATACAATAGTTAGCTGCTTTTGCAACATAATTACTATATTCCTCATCATTATTGAGAGCAGTTTTAAGATCTGCCATTGTCATATACTGATCTTTAAATTTCACCTGAATCTCCGCTTTCAATGTATAGGATATAGTTGACGGATTATATGTTGTGGGTTTTTCCTGATCAAAATTACAAACCGTGATTGTGTATTCAGCAGATGTAAGTCTTCTGCTTGAAATATCCGTTCTCATACAGTTTGATGAAAAAAGTGCACCCGGAGCAGATGTGGTAGAAACAACTCTCTTAACAGAAGATACCTCTGTATATGCTGCATAGGTCACAAAAGCACCGCCTAATAATAACACAACACAGACAAGCCATACACGAGTCCAATATTTTTTTATTATTTTGAGCAATTTATTCATAACCTTCACCTCTTTTACTGTCAGCTTGTACTCCTGCTGACAGTTATATAAATAATATCCGTTTCCTTGTTGTTCTCAGCTTTGTTCCATTTTGAAAATGATGTAGCAGCCAGTTCGTTATCCCACTTTAATTCTAAAATGAAATAATCATGTTGATCACTGCCCTTATTCTGTGGGTCAATCGGTGATTGTGTCTTTGAGTAAACCGGAACTGAATAGATCTCCGGTTCGTCGTTATGATTATATGTTTTATTATAATATGTTTCGCTTGTTTCAGCGAGTGTTCTGCCAAAGTAAGAATCACTGTCATTATCTGCATTCAGGTCTTCAAGCACGATTTCTTCGCCCTTTTTATAATATGTAATAGTGGTATCATCGTCAAGCGGGTGATACTGAACGACGTCTGTTCCGTCTGACTCAACCTGAGTAGCTTTCCACAGGGTATATTTAAAAGGTATATTTGTTGTATGAGCAAGCTGTATATCATATTTGATTTTATAATCTCCTGCACTCACACTGAACACATAGTATTGTGATTTTGAGGTTTTTGCCATCTCCTCAATATCAATGTCACTAAGATCAAAGTTCACTATCTGATCAAAATTTCCGGCTCTGATGTCAAGATTATCCGGCTCCTTGATTTTTGTCATTGTTTCGATATTATTTGTATGGCTGAACCACGCATAAACAGAAAATCCGATAACAAGCATAACAGAAAACAACAATGCAAGCACAAATTCGATCTTCTGTATTGTATTCAGCTTATGGAATTTATCAATAATTTTTTTCATCTACATCACTCCCCATTGGAGTCCGCTTCGCTTACAGACAATTTCAACATTATGAAATCAACACCCATTCCTATATCATTGTCTGCCTGATCGTATAGATCTCCATATTTATCATAATCTCTGGCTATTATTTCTTCTGTGAGTTTTTCTTCCTCTGCCTGTCTGGGAGTTGTACTTTCTCCTTCCTGTGCTGATTGCGATGTACTGTCCACATTTTTAAGATAATAGTCGGGATATGTAATTATATTTTCTACAATCTTATTGTAATCTTCGCCTGTTGTAAAAGGTGTTTCCTGAACAGTAATTGTAGTACAACTTCTTGCGTCAACAAGTGTACTTAATGTGTTAGGCCATACCCAGTATATATTTACCTGTTGACGATTTCCTTTGCCAGTATATGTATTTGAACTAATCACTCTTTTCATATCTTCATTTGATAAAATCGGCTTACTGTATGTGTAAGAATCTGAATTACCGCTTCTTTCTTCAAAAAGAAGAATATGACCGTTAAGATATTCAGCAGAAACAGAATCCTTTTCTAATTGCGTAATGGTTTTTTCGGTTTCACTGCTTTTTTCTTCGGAAACATATCCCACCACCTCGAAAGTAAATTTCAAATCAACGCTTTCGACCTTTGGTGTGATATAAAATGAAATAACTCCACACGAGCCGGGGTGTATTCCCTTGCTTGAAGTACCATAGTTATCCATATTGTTTTCTTCTGTCATCTGCCATACAATAGCTGATGAATCCTGTACTGATTGATGATAATTATCATAATATATTCCATTACTTCCGCCTGTTAAAACAGAGAGTTCATATTTTGGAGTATCAGAAACCATCATCATATTATCAGTTTCAGTTTCCTTGTTATATGTAAACCAACCGAACGAACTAAAAATTATTATAATGGTCAGCACAATGCTGATAGCAATTAGCTTTATCAATGACTGTATCAACGACTTTTTCAATGACTTTTTGCTGTTACAAGATGTTTCTTTAACTTCATTCACTGTATTTTCACCTGGCAAAGCAGATTCAGTCAACTTGCCAATGTTGTATTTTGAAGTTATATCTTTCATCTGCTCCACCTCATTCCCACTGTTTTTCGCAATAATTTCGGGAAAAAATACTATATGATGTTCTGAAAAATAAAAGATTGTAAGTAATATCATAAAAATTATCATATAGTGAACATATAATTATCTATATTATAGTAAACATAAGTTTTTCTGTCAAGTATGTGAAAAAGACACAAAAAAAGACAAAGAGATAAATTCTCTTTGTCCTTGAATAAAATTGTAATATTTAATTATTATGCCGCATTAGGATAGGTTTCTTCTGTGTTTTCGTCTGCTGATACATCACTGACATCATCAGAAGTAAGCGGTGTTACGGTACAGCCTTTGTCTTTCATAAGCTGTAAAATTCCCTTTTCGCCCTGAAAATGTGCCGCACCGACAACAAACATAACAGTTTCACTGCCTTGCATATATTCTTCTGCTTTATCAGCCATATTTATATTTCTGTCATCAAGCATTTTTTTGTTGTATTCGTCAAACAATGCCTTTTCTTCATCTGTCATACTGCTTTCATCAACATCATCACTGACATCTTCTGCGGTGATTGTACCCTTTTTCCATTTGTCATAGAGTTCGTTTAATGCTTTTACCTGTTCTTCAATAACGCCGTCCTCAGTATAGGCTTTCAGCATAAGTTCCTGAGTTTCGTCAGAAAAATCCTTAAAAAGATTAAGCTGAAAATCTACGGATTCAACTTCAAGAATTTTTTTGTTATCTTTCTTTGCACGTTTTGTAAGAACAGTGTCAACACCTTTGTTTACATCAAGACCGCTTTTTTCAATCACAATATCTTCTATGAGTGAGGTCCACGCAAAAGGCATATAATAATCATAAAGTGATGTGTACATATTGTTATCAGTAAGCAATTTTACAGATTTTTTATATGTTTCGGCGGATATATGGTCTTTTATTGTTGTTCCGTCAGTGTACATCATTTTTTGAGCAATATCTACTGCCTGTGAAATATCAGATGTAACATTAGTCACATCTGCCTCAACAGCAAGTGCCGTACACTCATTAAATGCACTTTCAAAATAATCGGGCATATTGTTTACAGCGTTATCAGCGGCGTGTATTGAACCCATCATATAGATGTAATTTCCGTTTGCGTCCGTAACTTTCCATACTGACGGAGTAATTTTTTCGTTTTCTGCGGAATTTTCAGAAGACTGTGGCTCTGAACTTTCCTTTGACGTTGAATTTTCAGATTTTTGTGACGATTGTGTACTCGGTACACTTTCACTTGGCTGTGATGATTGTTCAGTATTCTGACCGTTACAGCCGCTGAAAGTAAACAGCGACAGCATAGCACAGGCAAGCACTCCACACATAATTTTTCTTATTTTCATAAAACCTCGTCCTTTCATAATAATATATCATAACATTGAATAAAAATAAACAAAGTAAATTTATTTTTCTTCTGAATTTTTGTTTTTTGATTTACCGCTGAATAATTGAATGAACTTTCCGAAAAATGTGTTTTTTGGTTTTTCATCAGATTTTAATTCTGCCGACGAATTAACAACTTCATACTTTTCTTTCGGAATATTGCGTTCCTTTATTCTTGTATAAACAAATCTCCTTAAAAGTGCATACAATACAGATGTAACTGCACCGCTGACAAGAAGTCCTATAATTCCGAAGAAATTACTGAAAATAACTATTGCTGAAACAAGGAATATCGGCGGCAGTCCGATATTTGAACCAACGACACGTGGGAATATAAGGTTGCCCTCAATCTGCTGTAAGCATATCATAAATATTACAAACCAGAATGTCTGCACAGGGCTGACAGTTAGTATCAGCAATGCACCTACAACAATTCCTATTCCTACGCCAAACATAGGAATCCACGAAAGTATCGCAATAAGTACGCCTACAAGCGGTGCATAAGGAAATCCGAAAATTGTCATTCCGAGAGCCGTAAGACTTCCGAGTATAACGCACTCAGCCATCTGACCTGTAATACAGTTATAGAACGACTGATTTGTCAGGGCGGCAACCTCAACGATATAATCACAGGTTTTCATCGGCAAAATCGAATATATAAGTTTTTTGAAATCAGATGACAGCTTTTCTTTCCTCATAAGAGTATAAATTGAAAGAACAATTCCCAAAAAAACATTTACAACAATGCTCACAACAGATGTAAGCATATTCATAACAGAACCTACAAAATTTGCCGCATCGTTTTTCAGGAAATTCATAAGCGTGGTGCTTATCAGATTCCAGTCAATTGACAGTCCCGAAACAAAATTATTTATAGTTTCATTCTGCTTGCACAAATCGTTGACCCATTCCTGCAACCTTTGCAAAGCTGACGGCACAGAGTTTGCAAGCATTTGAATACTGTTGGATAATTCAGGTATTACAATTATCAGCAATATACCGATAATAAGTATAAAAAAGGCAAGTGAAAGCACAATGGCAACAGGTCGTCTTGCTTTTTCTTTTGCTGTACTGACAGGCTTGCCGTCTTTTGAACGAAAAAGACGTTTTTCTATTGCTTTAAGCGGTACATTAAGAAAAAACGTCATACAACCCGCAATAATAAACGGCATAAGAACATATATTATCCAGCCGAGAAACTGAAACACTATGTTCATATTCTGCAAGGCAAGATAAACAAGAATTACTCCTACACACAGAAAAAAGATTTTTTTCAGATTTTTTTTATTCAAATCCATAACTTCATCTCCGAATTAAGTTATTGTTTCCATTTATTATAAAATAAATAAGCGGTAATTGCAAACCCTAAAACGAATAATTTTGTATTTTTACAAAAATATTAAAACTGTCATATATTAAAAATATATTCAGAAATTTACTCTTGAAGTTATAAGTGCTTATATGATATTATCAATTCAGTAACAATTTTACCGATAAAGGAGGAATTGTATATGAAAAAGGATATTATCTATGTTCGTTCTACTCTCGGAAAAAAAAGAAAACACAAAAATAAAAAGAACAAAAATTCAATTATTACGGCTGAAAGAAATATGCAGAGAAGTGAAAACACAGGAAAACTCAAAGTTGCAATGATAATTCTCCCTGTAATAATAATTCTCATAATTATTACAGCACTTTTTTTCGGTGTAAGAGAAATTACAAAGATGTCGGCACAATACAACATTGAAAACTCCCGTGAAACTTCTCAGGTTAAAGAAGTATTTTCTCCTGAGGACTTGGAAAATTCCGAAAAACTGATGACTGTTGTTTCTCCTGACAATCCACTCGCTTCGGATTATAAAACCGACCTTGTTCAATATGAAAACATAAAAATTGACCGTCTTGTACTTAACGGACTCACACAGCTTATGGAGGACGCAAAAAAAGAAAAACTTTCACTTGTTATAACAAGCGGATATGTTTCAAAAGATGAACAAGACAAACTGTATCAGAAAGAAGTGAACCGCCTTATGCAATCTGAAAATTACAGTCAGGCTCGTGCCGAAACTCAGGCGGAAAAAACTTTCCCGAAAGGCAACTGTGCTGACGAACAGACAGGTCTTTCCGTAAAATTTTCAACGGAAAGCGGTAAAAACTTTGAAAACAGCAAGGAATATATATGGCTTATGCAAAATGCAATGAAATACGGCTTTGTACTTCGTTATCCCGAAAACAAAGAATATGAAACAGGTATAACAGCAAATCCGTCACTTTTCAGATATGTCGGTACAGAAAACGCAACAAAAATGCGTACACTCAATATGTGCCTTGACGAATATGCCGCTTATCTTAACGCAAGAAATTATTGATTTTTCTGACAATTTGCAATTATTTTTGAGTGCGTTGGTATAAAATCCGCAAAAATACAGACACTAAAAGCGTAAAAATTTGTATTTTAAAGGAGTTTTTATATATGAAAGCAACAGGAATAGTAAGACGAATTGATGACCTCGGCAGAGTCGTTATACCAAAGGAAATAAGGCGGACTCTACGAATACGTGAGGGCGACCCGCTCGAAATATATACTGACACAGACGGTGAAGTTATATTCAAAAAATATTCTCCTGTCGGTGAACTTTCGGGCTTTGCGTCACAGTATGCGGAAGTTCTTGCGAAAATATCGGGATTTCCGATACTGATAAGTGACCGTGACCATATTGTTGCCGTTGCGGGTGTTTCAAAAAAAGAATACCTTGAACGCCGTGTGACTTCCGTACTTGAAGACCTTATTGAAAACCGACAGAGTTTTTTTGCATTGTCGGATTCAGCCGAAAGATTTCAGGCTGTTGAGGGCATTGACCGTAGTGCGTCAATAATTTATCCGATAATTGCTGCCGGTGATGTCACAGGCTCAATAATTATGCTTTACAATGAACAGTCAACACCGCCGACCGAAACCGAAAACAAACTTATGCAGACTGCCGCCGCATTTCTCGGCAGACAAATGGAAGAATAATTTTCAAGGCACCGTTTTTTCGGTGCCTTATATATTGTTGAATTTTAACCGTGAAAGTGATATATTACTTTATCAGAATTACAATATCAACGGAGTGAACAACATTGAAAAAGTACATATCAAAAAAACAGATGTCAGAAACATATTTTATCGGTGCTTTGCTTGCGATTACAGGCGGCTATCTTGACGCATATACTTACATAGCCCGTGGAAAAGTTTTTGCAAATGCACAGACAGGAAACATAGTTCTTCTCGGAATAAATATTGCCAACGGAAATTTTTCAGCGGCTCTGACCTATCTTGTGCCGATTGCCGCATTTATTATCGGAATTTTTGTTGCGGAATTTGTGCGAAAAATCGGCAATTCCGAACATATACACTGGCGGCAGTACATAATTTTTCTTGAACTTCTCATCATAACAGCCGTAGCATTTTTTCCGAATGATATTGAAAATGACAAAATATTCAATATGATTTCAAACATACTTATTTCGTTTGTGTGTTCACTGCAAGTTCAGAGTTTCCGAAAAATAAACGGCATAACCTGTACAACAACAATGTGTACAGGCAATCTGAGAAGTGCGACGGAATGTATAATACATTACCGTTCAACAAAGGACAAAAATCTGTTGTATAAAGGCTTGAAATATTACGGAATAGATTTATTTTTTATAGTCGGTGCGGTAATAAGCACTTTTTTAACTCATATATTCAATGAAAAATCCGTTATATTCTGTGGTTTCGGTCTGTTGCTTGCACTTCTGCTGATGTTCATCAAGAACGAGGACTGATTTTAACAGCTGTACGGGCAATATAAATAATCCCACTGACAAAATTTTCTCATCAGTGGGATTTTTTGGTTATTTACGGTTTTTATCTTTTCTTTTTTCGCTTTGATTTTGCCTTTTGAGTTTTGGTATTTTTTGCTGACGGTTCGTAATTTTTCTTTTCGTTGGTTTTGACGTCGGAAACCTGTGAACTTGTTGTGACATCACTGTCAACATTGAAAACATAATCCTTGCCCGGAAGAACAGCATTAAGGATAATTCCTACTAATGCACCGACTGCAAGACCTGTAAGACTGATTGTAATTCCGCCTATGTTAAAGCTGATTGCACCGGCTGAACTGTAACTTATACCTATTGAAAGCACAAGAATAAGTGCGGCAATTATTACATTACGGCTCTTTGTGAAGTCAACTTTGTTTTCGATAAGGTTGCGTACACCTACCGCCGAAATCATACCGTAAAGCACAAGCGAAACACCACCTATTGTTGCCGCCGGCATTGAACTTATTATACAGGCGAATTTAGGCGAGAATGAAACAAGAATTGCAAAGTATGCGGCAAGTCTTATAACACGTGGGTCAAACACTTTTGTGATTGAAAGAACACCTGTGTTTTCGCCGTAGGTTGTATTTGACGGAGCTCCGAAAAGCGAGGCGAGTAATGTTGCCGCACCGTCGCCGCAGAGTGTTCTGTGAAGTCCGGGGTCAGCAAGATAGTTTTTACCGACGGTTGAAGAAATTGCACACATATCTCCTATATGTTCAACCATTGTTGCAAGTGCAATAGGCATAATTGTAATGATTGAATTGACAATAAGGTTATTGTCAGGATTTGAAAAAATCGAAAACACTGTATCATTATATGAAACAGGCAGTCCAACCCACTGTGCATTGTTTACGGCTGTGAAATCAACCCCACCCATACAAACAGCAACAATATATGAACCAATTACACCAAGAATAATCGGAATAATTTTTATCATACCTTTGCCCCATATATTGCATATTACGATAATAAGTATTGCAACAAGGGCAACAAGCCAGTTTGTCGAACAGTTTGTAACTGCTGATGATGAAAGCGTTAAGCCGATAGCAATAATAATAGGCCCTGTTACAACAGGCGGAAAAAATCTCATTACTTTTTGTATGCCAAATATCTTAATAAATCCGGCAAGAATAAAATAAAGAAGTGCCGCACACGCAACGCCAAGACAGGCATACGGCAGAAGTTCTTTTTCTTTGTTTGGTGCAATAGCCGCATATCCGGCTATAAACGCAAATGACGAACCCAAAAATGCCGGAACTTTACCTTTTGAAAGTAAATGAAAAAGCAGTGTTCCCAATCCGGCAAAAAGCAATGTTGCCGAAACGCTGAGTCCTGTCAGTGCCGGCACAAGTACCGTTGCCCCGAACATAGCAAACATATGCTGTACACCGAGTACAAGCATTTTTGGCGTTCCGAGTTTTCGTGCGTCATAAATCGCCTCTGTTGTCTGATTTTCCTTAGACATAAAAATCCTCCGATATTTAATTTTTTTGCTTATTATCAGTCTGTATCAATCTTAATTTTCTGATAAAACGGTGCAGATTTTCCGACAGCCTTTTTGCCGAATGGTGTATCGTATATTATAAAGTCAACGGAAAAACTTTCAATATGAGGTTTTATTTCCTCTGTAATGCCGCTGAAATCGTGATTGCTGTCATCACAGTCAACGATAATCAGGTATCCCGTAGTACCGTTTCGGCGTATGCCTTTTATATATGCGGCTTTTATGCTTTCGGTCTTGTCAAAATAACTCTTTAACATCTTCACCATATCACCAGGAATTATATCAAGGTTAAATATGGTTATGTTGTCCCCTCTGTTTTCTGACGAATTTGCCGCTGTTGTGTTGATTATGTCAGCGGATTTTTCGTCTATAAGCATATTAAATCCAAACGGATTTATTACCACTATATTTCCGTCATTACAGAACTTGCGAATATCGGCAAACTTAATTGTACTTGCACGGAACTGGTCTTCTTTGTCAAATTTTTTCAGCTCGTTCCAGTCTGTAAAAACAGGAATAATACTTTTGCCGTCGTCCGTGCTTTTGATTTTCGGAATAACCGCAATAGGCTTTCCGTCAGTACCGACTTCGTGAATTGCACCGTTTTCATTTTTAACGAGAACAGGCAGAAGATACTTTCCGTTGTAAATTTCAACAAGCATATTATATTCCATATCGCTTGTAGCACGTTTTACGGCATAACTTTGAAAAAAACGGTCTGCCGCACATACAAGTGACGGATTTGTCAGAGGACGCTTTTCTTCGGGCATATACGAAAAATCGGGCTTTTTAGCAATATCGGATATTTCAGCTATAAGAAACGTCTGACCGTTGTCAATGATAACCGTTTCAAAGCCACTTCTGTAAAAATCCCCGAACAAAGCCGGACGCATTTCCGCCGAATTTTCAACACCTATAACTTTTACATACTTTTGAAGAAGATAGTCCTGAAAAGCTTCATAATATTCTTTTTGCGAAAAAACAAACGCTGTCGGTCGTCCGTCAACATAGTCAACATAATAGTTTTTTGTTGCCGGTGAATAGGCAATCCATAGTGTTTCCTGTTTTCTGACACCGTCAATAATATCTGAATAGACTTTTTTGTCCTTTGTTTCGTTATACTTCTGTATAAGCTGTTGTATATTAGCCATAAATACCTCCTGTATATTTTCGACAATTTATAATAGTTTTATTATATATTTACAATAGATTTATGTCAATCTGTACGCAAAAATTTTAGTCATATAATTGTTCAAACAGGATTTTTCTTTTTTTGTCTTATAGCGGTTGAATATATTTCAGAATTTGGTATAATAAAAAAATAACAGGCGTTTTGCTTACTGCATTACAGCTTAATAATCAATAATCACATCATCTGAAAGGGTGGCTTAATTTATGGCATCTGATAAAGTAAGAACAAGATTTGCACCAAGTCCGACAGGATTTATGCACGTCGGCAATCTCCGCACGGCACTGTATGAATACCTTATCGCAAAATCTCTCGGCGGTACTTTTGTACTGAGAATTGAAGATACTGACCAGGAACGAAAAGTTGAGGGTGCAGTTGACATCATTTATAATACACTTAAAGAGGCAAAACTTTTCCACGATGAAGGTCCCGACATCGGCGGTGACTACGGTCCTTATGTACAGAGTGAACGCAAGGATATTTATTTGCCTTATGCAAAACAACTTATTGACGAGGACAAGGCATATTACTGTTTCTGCACAAAGGAAAGACTTGATTCACTCCGTGAAAATTCAGACGACATAGGTGCCGGATATGACCGTCACTGCCGTAATCTTCCGAAAGAGGAAGTTCAAAGACTGCTTGACAGCGGCACTCCGTATGTAATCCGTCAGAAAATGCCGCTTGAAGGCTCAACAACATTCGAGGACTCTGTTTTCGGAACAATTACCGTTGATAACTCGGAATTACAAGACCAGATTCTCATAAAAGCTGACGGCTACCCGACATACAACTTTGCAAATGTAATAGACGATCATACAATGAACATCACACACGTTGTAAGAGGCTGTGAGTATCTTTCGTCAACACCTAAATATAATCTGCTTTATGAGGCTTTCGGCTGGGAAATCCCGACGTATGTACATCTGCCGTTGATTATGGGCAAAAATGATGACGGTTCTGTTTCAAAGCTTGCAAAGCGTCACGGTGCAACAAGTTTTCAGGATCTTGTAAAAGCCGGTTATCTGCCTGAGGCTATAATTAACTATATTGCACTTCTCGGCTGGTGTCCAAAAGATAACAGGGAAATGTTCACTATTGAAGAACTTATCGAAAATTTCTCAATAGACGGAATAAGCAAATCCCCCGCTGTATTCGACTATGACAAACTGGAATGGTTCAACGGTGAATATATAAAGGCAATGAGTGTTGAAAAATTTGCTGAAATATCAATGCCGTATTTTAAACAGGCTGTACCGTCAAAAGAACTCGACTGGATAAAGGTTGCGTCAATCTTACAGCAAAGAACAACAAAGCTTACACAAATTCCCGAAAAAATTGCTTTCTTTGAAAAACAGCCTGAATACGAAAAAGACCTCTTTGTAAACAAAAAGAGCAAAACAACACTTGAAAATTCCGCTCCGCTTCTTAAAGCCGCAATAGAGGCACTTGACGCAATGCCCGAATGGACACACGATTCAATTCACGATTGTCTTATTGAACTTGCACAAAAACTTGAAGTCAAAAACGGCACTGTAATGTGGCCTGTAAGAATTGCCGCATCAGGAATGGCAGTAACACCGGGCGGTGCAGTTGAAATTCTTGATATACTCGGCAAAGAAGAATCAATGCAAAGACTTAATAACGGTCTTGCAAAACTCGCATAATAAACAGCATTAACATAAATTTATAAGGGAGGAATAACAATGGCAGATGAAAACAACACACCTGAGCTTGCAGCCGGCAACTTCATCTACGATTTTATAAAGGAGGATATTGCACCGGGCGGTCAGTTTGAGGGTAAAGAAGTACACACACGTTTTCCGCCTGAACCTAACGGATATATGCACATAGGTCACGCAAAGGCAATATGTATTGACTTTGGTATGGCTAAAAAATTCGGCGGAAAGTGCAATCTCCGTATGGACGACACAAACCCTACAAAAGAAGACGTTGAATATGTTGACGCAATAAAAGAAGATATAAAGTGGCTCGGTTTTGACTGGGACGACAGATTTTTCTTTGCGTCGGAATATTTCGACAAGATGTATGAATATGCCGTTGAACTTATCAAAAAGGGACTTGCCTATGTTTGCGAACTGACACCCGAACAGATGAGGGAAAACCGTGGCGACCTTACACACCCGGCTGTAAGTCCGTACCGTGACAGACCGATTGAGGAAAGCCTTGATTTGTTTGAACGTATGAAAAATGGCGAATTTGAGGACGGAAAAATGACTCTCCGTGCAAAAATCGACCTCAACAGCGGCAATTTCAATATGCGTGACCCTGTAATTTACAGAATAAACCACATCAAGCACCACCGCACAGGCGACAAATGGTGTATTTATCCTATGTATGATTTTGCACACCCGATTGAAGACGCATTAGAGGGAATCACACATTCACTTTGTTCACTGGAATTTGAGGCTCACAGACCGCTTTATGACTGGGTTATCGACAACACCTCCGTTCCGTGCAAGCCCCGTCAGATTGAGTTTGCAAGACTCGGAATCAATAACACTGTAATGAGCAAAAGAAAACTCAGAACACTGGTTGAAGAAAATTATGTAAATGGCTGGGACGACCCTCGTATGCCTACTCTCTGCGGACTCAGACGACGTGGCTATACACCGGCGTCAATCCGCAATTTCTGCGAGCGTATCGGCGTTGCAAAGTCAAACAGCGTGGTTGAATACAGTTTTCTTGAACATTGTCTGCGTGAAGACCTCAACGAAACCGCACAGCGTATAATGGCTGTTATACACCCTGTTAAACTTGTTATAACAAACTATCCTGAGGGCAAAACGGAAACCTTTGAAGTTGAAAACAATCCTAACCGTGAAGAAGACGGCAACCGCACAATAACATTCAGCCGTGAATGTTATATTGAGGCTGAGGATTTTATTGAACAGAAATTCAAAGGCTATAACAGACTTTATCCCGGAAATGAAGTTCGCCTTAAATCCGCTTATATCGTAAAATGCACAGGTTGCAAAAAGGACGAAAACGGAAATGTCGTTGAAGTCTATGCCGAATATGACCCCGAAACAAAGGGCGGCAACACTCCTGACGGACGAAAAGTAAGAGGCACTATTCATTGGGTTGATGCAAATAATTATGTTGACGCTGAGGTTCGTCTGTATGACAATCTGTTCACAGACCCCGAACCTGATGTCGGTGACAAAAACTTCCTTGATTATATAAACCCTGAAAGTCTTGTTATCCTGAACGACTGCAAAATTGAAAAATCCGTTGAAAATGCCATTGTTCCCGCAAACTATCAGTTTATGCGTCTTGGATATTTCTGTCTTGACAAGGACAGCACACCCGAACATCTCATTTTTAACAGAAGCGTATCACTTAAAGACGGATTCAAGAAAAAATAATCTGAATGTCATACAGCAGACGGGCGGATATTACTGTCCGTCTGTTATTATAATGAGGAAATAAAAATATAGTAAGCAATAATATTAAAAATATTAAAATAGACATTTACACTTTATAAAAATTATTGTATAGTAATTATATAAGGAAAGTTCAGAAAATAAAGGAAGTGTTGCTGATGAAAAAGACAAATAATTGCCTTTATGTAG
>JAQXZA010000092.1 GCA_029226955.1 Clostridia bacterium
CAACAGAAAAAATGTCTGTGCCGTCGGTGACGAGATCGCAAAACAGCTTAATAATTCAGGTATAACAACAATTCACGATAAGACTCAGCACGACAATCCAAGTTACAGCGGTGCTTATGACCGAAGTCTTGAAACAATCAACAGTTATCTTGAAAAATATCCGTCAATAAAAGTTGTGCTTGACATACACCGTGACGGAATAGGCACTGATACGGAAAAATCCAAGCCTGTTTTTACCGTAAACGGAAAAAAAGCGGCACAAATAATGATACTTTCGGGATATAACTATGATGACAGTGACGAGTTTAAGGACTGGAAATACAATTTGCGTTTTGCACTTCAAATACAAAGTACGTCTGAAAAAATGTATCCGAATATGGTCAGACCGCTGTATTTTGCCGATTTTATGTACAATATGAATGTCAACACGGGTTCACTGCTTATTGAAGTCGGTTCGGACTCAAACACATTAGAGGAAGCAAGATATTCGGGTTATCTTTTGGGTAAGGTTCTTGTTAAGGTTCTGAAAAATAATATGCAATAGTAACACTGTGCTGAATTTTTTGCTTTTAAATAAAATTTTTCTGCCATAATTACACTATAATATAAAAGATAATTCTGCTATAATATAATATATATATTTTGATAATGAATTTTTGTATCGTCACCAAACTGAAATGGCGGGTGAATTTTTTGAAAAAACATAGTTATACAATATTAATTGCAGTAATTGTCACAATATTTATGTCAGCGGCGGTTGTTTCTTTTTCGTCTTATGCCGTTGAAGAATCGTCATATACGTCTTTAACGTCGGAATCATCAACGGAAATGCCGTCAGAAGAAAGTACATTCAGTTCGTCTGTTTCCGAAAGCTCAACAGTACAGTCATCGGTTCAGAGTTCATCATTGCCCGAAAGCTCAATACAAAGACCTGAAAGCTCAAATCCTGTTTCAGAACCCCAGTCGTCCGTTGAACCGTCAGTACCGACTGAATCCTCGGTATCGTTTGAACCGTCAGTTCCGCAATCATCTGTGCCGCAGGAAACATCAACAGATGAAAGCAGTGAACCCGAATCATCTGTTGAAGAAAGCTCAGAGGAAAGCGAGGACACTTCGATAACAAGTCCGCTTTCTGCACTGAATAACCTTGAAGCCGTACTCCCTGTTGACAGACCTGATTATATACCTCCCGAAAGCTCTGTTGAAAGCTCATTTCAGAGTTCGGAAATAAGCTTTGAAAGCAGTACGGAAAGCCAGACATCAGAAATGGCGGCTGTGTCGAAAGCCGAAAACAACATTCTTAATGCACCGCCTGTTCCGACAGACGAACAGACACCTAAACAGATTTATTCACAGAATGAAGACAATTCATCTTTCCTCGTCGGAATAATAATATGGTCTGTAATCGGTGTTGCGGTAACGGCTTTACTGATTGTTATACTGAATTTAAAGGGCGGCAACGGAACCTCCGACAGCCTTAACCACGGCAGATTTTCCTCCCGCAAACACTATAAATGAGAGTGGAGTGTGGAGAGTGGAGTGTGGAGTTGTGTGTGAGGTTGGATTTTGCCCTGACAGGAAATTATCATAACCGGGATATTTAATCATAATAAAAAAACAGGCACAACGGTCATTTTAAAAACCGTTGTGCCTGTTTAATATTATTTGAAAGTACGATATTATAAGCCTATTGTTGCAACAATAAATCTTTCAGGATTTACTTTATAATTCATAACGAACTCCTTATCTTGTTGCCAACACATCCTTGCGTGTTGGTATTGGTTTCCAGGATGCATATTTATGTTATGGTCAAGAAGACCGATAATATTACTTGCTGACATTATCTCTAAATCTAAGACTTCGCTTAATAAAGCATGTCTTTTGCTGTCTGACAATCCTTTATTCTGACTTACATTATAGCCGTAAGCATGAAGTAAAGATTCCTCTTGCATTGTGGAAAAATCTCTTAAACCACTTCTATATGGTATCAATTCAATTCCTGGATTTCCGTATTTATAAACAAAATTTCGGAATACTTTGATGTCCATATAGTATTCTTTATATTCGGAGTTGTATGAAGCGTTAGCAACCTCAAAACAATTTGTAAAAGGAGAGTATAATAAAATTGCAATATTTTCTATATTATCTTCTGATATTCCATGATAAAGACCGCCACCTTTCCGTAAAAAGACTTTATTTACAGAAATAAAGTTAAGTGGTGCAAATTCTTCTTGTAGAGAAGTTGTATAATTTATGATTTTATATTTTGATGTTTCAGTATGTATATAAGTATGTATATATTTATTTTTTCTGTAAAATGCAAAAATGATTTTTCTGGCAAATAAATCTGTGTAATGAAAAACATCTTGATTATGATTTCGATCAGAAATAGATGATACAATAGCAACTATTCTATCTTTATTATCATCTACTGATCTTAAATGTACAATAGCTGAAATTGATTTTATTGATTTAAGTAAATTGATTTTTTGCTTATAATTTAGAATTATGTAGTCAGTATTAACTTCAATATTATTTAAGTTGGATAAACTTTTTACTGTGTTTATCAAATTAGTTCCATTATTTTCAAAAAAAATATTACAGTGATAACAAATTGCTCCTGGTGTTTTAATTCCATTTGTTTTACTTATTGGAATGATATTAATATAATTAGAAAGATTGTTATTGCAAATAGGACAACTTTTAATCATATAATTTGTTAAATAAATTTTGCTGATGAATGCTTTTTGATTTGTATTTTTTAGTAAAACAATAATATATCCATTTTTAGAGGTTATTTTATGTTTATTTGATAATGGAATATTTTTCTTACTCCGTTGTTCTCTTTTTATTTTCTTTTTTTCAACTTTTTCATTGTATTTATATTCAATTATTTTCAGAATGTTATCTTTGTCTTTTAGTTCTGAATTAGGAATTTTTACAAGGGAATCAGGATCAATTATAAAAAAATGGTGATAATAAGCGTATGCATACGAATCATCAATTACCACTTCTTGTGAACAGCGTTTTTTTGTATCAGAGCATTTTACAGCAATATAATAACCATTTTTTGTTTTTGATAAAATTATTACCTTTGATACATACTCATTTTTTAATTTGTTTCGGATTTTTTGCAAAGGTTTAGAAATGTTGCTATCATCATTTATTAACACTTTAAGTACATCACCTCTTTTGAAAGTTTTTTCATTGTTTTTATCCATTTTTATTGCCTCCTTGTATTTTTGCCTTTTTATTTTATATTATATCATATTATAAGTCCAAAATATATCCCATTAAAGAGAATGTTAATCATTTTAAGAAGAAAATATATATATTTTCAGTAGGTATCAAGATTAAAAACAGGCACGACGGTCATTTTAAAAACCGTTGTGCCTGTTCTGATATGTAAAGGCTTTTTGTCAGCCTCCGAGTTCAATCATTTTATCAATGCATTTTCTTGCTTTTGTTATAGTATCAGCGTCAAGCTCGATTTCCTCGCCGCCTGTACCCTGAACACAACGAAGAACATCAACAAGTGTTGTGGCTTTCATATTCTTACATATAAGTCCTTTTGAAAGCAGATAGAAATTCTTGTCGGGACACATATACTGTAAATGTTCGGCAATGCTGTTCTCTGTGCCGATAATGAATTCTTTTTTGTCGGATTCCTGTGCGTATTTCATAATTGCTGTTGTTGAACCCACAAAGTCAGCCATTTCCGCAACGGCAGGCACACATTCGGGGTGAACAAGAAGTTCGGCGTTAGGGTGGAGTGATTTTGCTATTTCAGCGTCTCTCTTTGTGACAGCGGCGTGTATCGGACAGCCACCTTGTAAAAGTTTGATGTTTTTTTCGGGAACCTGTTTTGCAACAAATGCACCAAGATTGCAGTCGGGTATAAACAGAATATTTTTGTTTTCAATCTGTTTAACTATCTTTACGGCTGACGCTGATGTAACACATACATCACATACGGTTTTGAGTGAGGCAGTAGTATTTATGTATGCAACAACCGTATAATCTGGATATTTAGCCTTTATTCCGTTGATAAGTTCCTTGTCCATTTGTTCTGCCATAGGACAGCCGGCAACAGAATTTGAAAGAATAACCGTTTTTTCAGGCGAAAGCATTTTTACCGTTTCAGCCATAAAGCGTACACCGCACATAACTACGGTTTTATTCGGTGTTGTTGCCGCCATACGGCTTAACTGGTAAGAGTCGCCTGTGAAATCCGCAATTTCGATTATTTCTCTTGCCTGATAGCTGTGTGCAAGAATACAAATATCCTTTTCTTTTTTGATACGCAAAATTTCGTCCTGAACTTCTTTTATTGTCATAAAAATTTCTCCTGACTGAAAATAATATTCATATAGATTTGGTATGCATTAAAGATAACATAAGTATCAAAATATGTCAACACATATAAATTGTGTAAAATATAATATTTGAATTTTGCCAAGTTTAAGACGAAATTTGACAAGTTTGCTTGACATTCTATGTACTGTATGTTAAAATATTCAGCGTAATAAAATAAAATTATTCTTTGACAAATTCGGATTTTGATGCACCACAGATTGGACATACCCAGTCGTCAGGAAGTTCCTCAAACGGTACATTCGGGTCGTCGTATTCATATTTGCATATTTCACAGATATATTTTGACGTTTCTGCTGTTTGCGGAGCGGTTTCCTGTGGTGTTTCTTCCTTTACAAATTCGGACTTTGATACACCGCATATCGGGCATACCCAGTCGTCAGGAAGTTCCTCAAAAGGTACATTCGGGTCGTTATATTCGTATTTGCAGATTTTGCAGACATATTTTTCCGCACTTTGTTTTGTTTCCTCAACATAAGTCGGAGCGTTTTTCGGTGCTTTTCCTTTGATAACTTCGTGATAGAATTTGTAGGTCATAGGTGTGCCTGTTATGCTTTCACTGCCGTCTGTAAGCTCACCGATAAATACCGTGTGTGTTGAGGTTTCAACGGAGCTGATAACCTTGCATTTGAACCAACAGCAGATATTTTCCTGAATTATCGGCATATCACCGCTGATAATTTCGTGTTTTACATTTGCAAGTTTATCATTGTCACGACCCGATGTAAAGCCCAAAGCACCTATAACAGCACCTGATGTCTTTTCGGAAAATACACTTACGGTAAATTCGCCGTTTTTCTTGATACACTCATTTGTGTAGTTGTTATGATTTACGCTTACGGCGATTGTCAGCGGTTTTGAAGTAATCTGCATTACGGTATTTACAATACAGGCATTAGGCATTTTTTCGCCCTTTGTTCCTATTGCGAACATTCCGTATGACAGAGATGTAAGAATTTTGCTGTTCATAATAAATAACCCCTTTCGTTAATGGCTTTGAATACTGAATGACTTGATTTTATAATAGCATAATTACTATAAATTTACAAGTATTATCTTTAAGCTTGTAAAAGTTTATGAATAAGGGGCATAAATTCAGCTTGCTACATTGTAAACATTTTGATTATACACAGCACAATTCCGTAAACTACTGAGGCAACAGTGCCATAAACAATTACAGGGCCGGCAATAATGAACATCTTTGCACCGAGTCCGAGTACGAAACCCTCACTTTTGAACTCTATTGCCGGCGAAACAACAGCATTTGCAAAGCCAGTAATTGGCACAATAGTTCCTGCACCGGCAAATTTTGCGATATTGTCATACCAACTAAGCACAGTGAAAAGTGCCGAAAGAAAAATAAGACTTATGCTTGTAAGACAGCGTGAATCCTTGATGTCCAGACCAAGAAGTAAATATGTGTCGGTAAGTGCCTGTCCTATTGTGCATATAAGACCGCCGACAAGAAACGCACCACAACAGTCTTTGAGAAGTGTGCTTTTCGGTGAAACGTTGCTGACCATTGACGCATATTCATTTTTTGTTATATTCATAAAACTCATTCCATTTCTTATTTGTATTTTGTTTTCTTTATCGCTAATTTATATAAATATTTTGTCTTTTTGTTGTGAATTTATACTTTGATAAGTTCAGAATAAAATTATAAAAATTAAGGTGATATTTTTGAAAGAGATTTATCTTGATAACAGTGCAACAACAGCCGTATGCAAAGAGGCTGCCGAAAAAGCACTCGAAATAATGACCGAAAAATACGGCAACCCGTCGTCACTTCATTCAAAAGGTCTTGAAGCACAGCACGAACTTGAAAACGCAAGAAAAATAATTGCCGATTTTTTAAGTGCCGACCCTACGGAAATATTCTTTACATCGGGCGGCACTGAGGGCAACAACACGGCAATATTCGGTGCGGCACAGGCTTTGAAACGTCGTGGAAACCGCATTATCACAACATCGGTTGAACATTCGTCCGTGATAGAATCAATGCAGAAATTGCAGAAAGACGGCTTTGAAGTGATTTTTCTTGAACCTGAAAGAAACGGAAAAGTTTCGGCTGAAAAAATCATCAACAGCATAACAAAAGATACAATACTTGTCAGCATAATGGCTGTAAACAATGAAATCGGTGCAATACAGCCGATAGAATGTGTACATAAAGCAATAGTAAAAGCCAATTCTCCGGCATTGTTTCACGTTGACGCTGTTCAGGCATTTGGTAAAATTCCGCTTAAACCGAAAAAACTCGGCATTGATATTATGACGGCAAGTTCACACAAAATTCACGGTGTTAAGGGTGCGGGTATTCTTTATGTGAGAAAGGGTGCAAGGATAATTCCTTTACATTACGGCGGTGAACAGGAAAAGAAAATTCGCCCCGGAACAGAACCGTTGCCGGCAATATGCGGAATGGCGGCGGCTGTAAAAGCATTGCCCGACATTAAAACCGAAACAACAATAATGCGTGAATTGTGGGATTATTGCAAAGAACGGCTTTCAGAAATTGAAAACGTCAGCATAAATTCCGACGGTGACTGTTTGCCGTATATAATAAATTTTTCGGTTAGGGGAATACGTTCAGAAACAATGCTGCATTTTCTTGCGTCAAAAAATATTTATGTTTCAAGCGGTTCAGCCTGTGCAAAGGGCAAAAAAAGCCACGTTCTGTCGGCACTCGGTCTTGAAAGCGAACTTGCGGATTCGGCGATAAGAGTGAGCTTTTCAAGATATAATACAAAAAATGATATTGATGAACTTGTGTCGGCAATTAAAATTGCAAATGATACTCTTGCAAGAGTAAAATAAAAGTGTTAAACTTCGTATATAAGTATTTATAAAAGGTGATTGACTGATGAAAGAAATTCTTCTTGTAAAACTCGGCGAAATAGTGCTTAAAGGTCTTAACAGAAAAAACTTTGAGGATACTCTTATAAAAAATCTTAAAAGACGGCTTGCAAATGTCGGAAAATTTCAGGTTCGTTCGGCACAGTCAACGATAACAATAACACCTGTCTATGATGACGCTGATATGGACGAGGCTGTTGACTGTGTTTCAAAAGTTTTCGGAATTGCGACGTTTTCACGTGCCTGTGTTGCCGAAAAGGACATTGAAACAATAAAACAGACGGCGGCTGAGTATCTTGCCGATACGCTTGAAGGCATTGATACATTCAAGGTTGAGGCAAAACGCTCAGATAAAAAGTTTCCGCTTACATCACCGCAGATATGCACAGAGGTCGGCGGCTATCTTCTTGAAAAATTTCCGCATTTAAGCGTTGATGTGCATAATCCCGATATAACCGTTACGGTTGAAGTAAGGGATTTTGCGGCTTATATAAGGGCTGGCGTAATAAAGGGTGCCGGCGGAATACCTGTCGGAACAGGCGGAAAAGCTGCTGTGCTTATATCGGGCGGCATAGACAGCCCTGTTGCGTCATATATGATGGCAAAGAGAGGACTTGAACTTACGGCAATTCATTTTGCAAGTCCGCCTTATACAAGCGAACGTGCGGAAGAAAAGGTTGTTGAACTTCTGAAAAAGGTATCGGCTTACAGCGGAAGAATGAATATGTACACTGTGCCTTTTACGAAAATTCAGGAACAAATAAGGGATAAATGCCACGAGGAATATTTTACTATCATAATGCGTAGATTTATGATGAAAATTTCCGAGCGTATCGCAAAACAGAATGACTGTCTTGCACTGATAACAGGTGAAAGTCTTGGACAGGTTGCAAGCCAGACAATAGGGGCTATTGCCTGTACGGATAATGCTTGCAATATGCCTGTGTTCAGACCTCTGATAGGTATGGACAAGGAAGAAATTATTGAAATTTCAAGAAAGATTGATACATTTGATATTTCAATCCAGCCTTATGAGGACTGCTGTACAGTCTTTACGCCAAAGCACCCACGCACAAGACCTGTGCTTGAAGATGTTATTGCGGAAGAAAACAAGATTGATTATGAACCGCTGATTGAAGAAGCAGTCAATAATCTTAAACTGACGGTTATTTAACGCATTTGTTTTAAGGAAGTGAAATTGATGAATGCAGAAATATATTTTCCACGTGAGGGAAAGTCTTTTGGTTGTACTTCTGAAAAATACTTTGAAGAAGTCATAAAAAGTCTTAATGCTATTGATGTCAACATTATCTATAAAACAGAAATAAACCTGACGGAAAAAAGTCTGTTGGAGGCACTTAAAGTTACGGATTCAGGTAATGACAAAATCAATATGATTCTTATTGCCGATACGCTTTCTGACGACAGTCCCGAAAAGGCAAAGGAATTTTTCAGCAGTGTCGGGATTAAGGGTAAAGTAAAACGCATTGAAACCGTTTTAAAGGAAATACCTGAGGAAGACATTGATAACGTTTCGGACAAGGACTATCCCGACAAAAAAGCAAGAAAACAAGCCGAAAAACAGGAAAAAGAACTTGAAAAGCTACGCAAAAAACAGGAAAAAGAACTAAAAAAACAGCAAAAAAGTACAAATTGCAAAATAAAAATTGAGGGTGAAGAGCCGGAAGAAGAAAAGACCGAAGAAAAGACTGAAAAAAAGTTCTTTGCTTATTGTGCTGAACATAATAAAAAACTTATAGTTATTCTTCCTAAACCTGAATTTATTGATACGGATTTCAACACGCTTATGTTTTCGGCTATAAGTGCTGTTATGAATCCCGACAAAAAGCCGGCTTTCTGGAAAAGATTTATTCCCTGTCCTGGTGACAGACCGCTTGAAGTGGTAAGAAAAATTGTACTTATACTGGCAATATGTACTTTTGTTGTTTCGTCGTATATGCTGGTGAATATTCTTGTTGTTGAACCGACCATCAGCGACAACACAAACAGCGGCATAAAGGAGCTTTTGGTTTCCACTGACAATGAGGAAAGTGAATCGAGTGAAACCAAGAAAGCAACAGACGGTTCAGAGGGTTCACTTGTCGATTTTAAAAATCTTCTTGAAGTAAACCCCGATACAATAGGCTGGATTACCGTGCCTAATACCAAAGTTGACTATGTTGTTGTAAAACCGACTGAGGAGGAGGGCAAAGAATACTATCTTTACAGGGATTTTTACGGTAACGGTACAAAATACGGAACGGTATTTATGGACTACCGCAGCACTCTTGATTCAAAAAATCTTATTCTTCACGGTCATCATATGCAGGACGGAAGAATGTTTGCAAATTTAGTAACATTTGATGATATTGATGTTTACAAAAAAACCCCTGTATTTACTTTTAATACGATTTATGAAAAAAGCAAATGGAAGATAATCTCAATATTCAAGACAAATACTCTTGACAGTCAGGGAGAATTTTTCAACTATCTGAGGGGCGACTTCAAGAATGATTATGATTTCCTGAACTTTATATATCAGGTAAGAGAGCGTTCAATAATTGACTGCCCTGTTGATGTAAATGAAAACGATACACTTGTAACACTGTCAACCTGTGCTTATGATTTTGATGAGTTCAGATTTGTTGTTGTTGCCAGAAAGGTGCGTGACGGCGAAAGTGTAAAGGTTAATGTTTCAAAAGCAGCATATAACCCCGACACGCTTTATCCTGATATATGGTACAAGAGATACGGCGGTGCTGCCCCGACTGTAACGACATTTCAGGACGCATATAATAACGGTAAAATTGACTGGTATGACGGCAAAAAAAGAGATTGGTCAAAATATGACGATGACCTTCTTGCACGTGAACTCAGTGAGGCAAAAACAAAATACACTGAAAAGTTGAAAAATTATACAGAAAAAAAACATTATGCCGATGACGAGCAGAAAAAAATAGACAATCTTTTAAAAAATTATTCTGAACAGATAAACAATGCAGAAAATATCAGCGAGATGAAAGAAATATACAATAAGGCTCTGAAAGAAATAAAAAAAGTCAAAACCGCCGAACAGCAGGCTTCCGAAAAAGAAGAAAGCGAAACTGCTGTAAAAAATGCACGTTCATCGGCAATAACTGAAATGAACAATTCAATCGCCGGAAATACATATCGTATGGACGACGCTGAAAATGTCAACAGGATTCTTGATGACTATACTGACAGAATAAATCAGGAGAATGACCTTGATAAGATTGAGGAACTTAAAAATCAGTGTATAAAGGAACTTGCAAAAATAAAAACTCACGATGAACTGACAAAAGAGGAAAGCGAAAAGGCAGAGGAGGAGTCAAAGCAAAAGGCAGAACAGCTTGACTCAGCAAAAAAATCAGCCATTTCCGAAATTAAGGGTTATGTTTCTCTGAATGATTATTATAAAAACGAAAGGTCAGACATCAAAGCATTGATTTCATATTATACGGATAAGATAAACGAATGTAAATCCGTAAATACCGTAAAAGAGTATCTTGCCGCTGCCAAGACTGAAATAGATAATGTAAAGACTTCATCACAGATTGACAGCGAACAATCGTCGGAACAGCCGTCTGAACCATCAGAAAAGCCATCAGAAGAACCATCAGAAGAACCGTCGGAAGAACAGCCGTCGGAACAATCGTCTGAAACAACATCAGAAACGGAGTCATCTGTTGAAGAAACAACAGACGAAATTCAGTAATAATTAAAGCGGTGATATTTTTGGATTATGAGATAATATTCTATCACTCAGGCAGAACAGCCGAAATAGAAAACGCAATAAATCAAAGACTTGAACAGTCAGGAATGCATATGTCACAGTCGGCGGCAGCAGTTTCACCGACGGAACTTGCGGATATGCTGTCGGATTCACTCGACAGGACTGATATGGTAATAATTGTCGGAGGACTTGACGGCGGCAGACAAAGCACCGAAAACGTTTTATCATCTGTACTTTCAACCAACGGTTCAGAAATGAAGTCAAACAAAATCGTTGATGATAACGGAAATACTGCATATATGATAAGGTGTCTTGAACAGACAATACTTGTATTCCCTGACGAAACAGATGTAATAACATCTATGCTTGACGCAAAAATCATATCGGAACTTACGAAAATTTATAAGCTTAAATCTGTTGAAAAACACAAACCGCCCATTGATGAAATTGCAAGCGAACTTGACAGACAGCTTTCGGGAATATCACGGACACGGACAAGCATTGCCGTTGCCGACAGCAAGCCGAAAGAAAAAAGTTTTATCGGATTTAAAATTTCAATAGCGGTACTTACGGCATTAGCGGCTGTACAGCTTATCGTTGCCGCTTGTATTTACCTTATGAATTTTATGTAAAACCAAAACAGCGTACACGGACTTTGTGTACGCTGTTTTTATTCCGAAAGAAAATTAAAGATATTTTTCAACAAAATTATTTTACATTTTTTTGTTACTGTGGTATTATTAAATCTGTACAATAGATTATTTAGTAGTTTATGCGATTTTTGGTATATAAAGGTTGTGTTATGATTTGAGTAGAATAAAAGTTTCACCCTGTAATCTTTCGGGAAAAGTTTCCGTTCCGCCGTCAAAAAGTGCGGCACACCGTGCGATTATATGTGCGGCTCTCTCGGACGGTATAAGCGTTATACAGCCTGTTGAGCTTTCAAACGATATTAAGGCAACAATAGAATGTATAAATGCACTCGGTGTAAAAACAACTCTTGACGGAAAAACTCTTACGGTTGACGGTTCTTCTGTTTTCAGCAAAAAAAGTGCGGTAATGGATTGCGGAGAAAGCGGTTCAACATTGCGTTTTATGATACCCGTTGCCGCCGCCGGAAACATAAATGCGGAATTTATCGGTCACGGACGATTGCCTCAGCGACCTGTCGGAATTTACCTTGACTGTTTGCCCGAAAAGGGTGTTGATTGTAAAACACAGGGCGGTTTGCCGCTGAATATATGTGGACAGCTTGAAAGCGGTGTTTACAGAATACCGGGAAATGTCAGTTCACAGTTTATAACGGGACTTCTTCTTGCACTGCCGATACTTGACGGCGACAGCGAAATTATACTTACATCTCCGGCACAGTCCGTAGGATATATCAATATGACTATTGATGTTATGAAAGCCTTTGGTGTAGAGGTTCAGACGCTTGAAACAGGCTGGAAAATACGTGGCGGTCAGAAATATATTCCGCAGAATTTTACCGTTGAGGGCGACTGGTCACAGGCAGCATTTTTCTTTACTGCCGCCGCTCTCGGAGGAAAAATCGAAATAGACAATCTCAGCATAAATTCACATCAGGGCGACAAAGCGTGTATGGAGATTTATTCACAATTTGGTGCTGATATTAAAGAAAATAACGGAAATATTATTATTGAACACAACAAACTTAAAGGCATAGAAATTGACGCAACGGATATTCCCGACCTTGTTCCTGCTCTTGCCGTTACAGCGGCTCTTGCTGAGGGACAAACTATAATAAAGGGTGCGGCTCGTTTAAGAATAAAGGAAAGCGACCGTCTGAAAGCAATGGCTGACGGCTTGTCACGGCTTGGTGCGGATATTAAAGAAACTGACGACGGCTTGATAATAAACGGTGTCGAAAAACTCACAGGCGGCAGTGTTGAGGGATACAACGACCACAGAATTGTTATGTCGCTTGCAACAGCCGCAGTAAAATCTGACGGAGATATTATTATTTCAGATATGGAGAGCATAAACAAATCCTATCCGTCATTTTTTGAGGACTACAAAAAACTTGGAGGTAATGCAGATGTCATCTTGGGGTAATGCAGTAAAAATTTCAATTTTCGGCGAAAGTCACGGAAAGGGAATAGGCGTTGTAATTGACGGACTTCCCGCCGGTGAAAAAATAGATATGGACAAGGTTCTTGAACAGATGGCAAGACGTGCCCCCGGACACGACAAGGCATCTACTACCCGACTTGAAAGCGATACTCCCGAAATTCTCTCGGGTATGCTTAATGACACAACAACAGGAGCCCCATTGTGTGCCGTTATTATGAACACAAACACACGTTCACAGGACTATGGAAATCTTCTTACAAATCCACGTCCGTCACACGCTGATTTTACAGGCTATGTGCGTTACAACGGTTTTAACGACGTAAGAGGCGGAGGGCATTTTTCGGGCAGACTTACTGCACCGATTGTGTTTGCGGGTGCTGTTTGCCGACAGATACTTGAACGCAGAAATATAAAAATTGCCGCACATATTGCGTCAGTAGGAAACATTCAGGACAAGCGTTTTAATCCTGTTGAAATTCCCGACGAACTTATGGACAGACTTTCAAAGGCAAAATTCGGACTTATTGACGAAAATGCCGAAAAACCTATGCGTGAACTTATTGAGGAGTGCCGTATGAGTCAGGACAGTATAGGCGGTACAATCGAATGTGCTGTTACAGGTGTTCCTGTCGGTGTCGGTTCGCCAATGTTTGACGGTGTCGAAAATGTTATTTCATCAATAATTTTCGGTATTCCGGCTGTAAAGGGAATTGAGTTCGGTTCGGGTTTCAGCGGTTCGGAACTTCGTGGAAGTCAGAATAATGACGAATTTTACTATGACGGCGACACAGTAAAAACACGCACGAACAATCACGGCGGTATTCTTGGCGGAATAAGTTCAGGTATGCCGATAGTTTTCAGAGCGGCGATAAAGCCTACCGCCTCAATTTCAAAACAGCAGAACACTGTTGACCTTGAACAGCACAAGGACAGCACCGTTATAATAAAAGGCAGACACGACCCCTGTATTGTAGTAAGAGCCGTACCTGTAATTGAGGCGGCAACAGCGGTTGCAATGGTAAATCTTCTTGCTGAGGTGAACAAGTTATGAGTTTAAAACCTATAAGAGATGAAATTGACAGAATTGACAATCAGCTTATTGAACTTTTTAAACAAAGAATGGATTGTTCAAAAAGAGTAGCCGAATATAAACTTGAAAACGGACTTCCGATTTTTAATGCTGAACGTGAAAAGGATATTCTCAACAGCGTTTACGAAAAGGGCGAAGAATACGGCGGCAGTGCAAGACTTCTTTATTCGTCAATTATGGAACTCAGCCGTGCATTACAGCACGATATGCTCGGCAGTGGTGAACAGCTTAAAAACGAAATTCTCAGTGCCGCAGATGATATACCTTTTAATTCTCAAAATGTAAAGGTTGCGTGTTTTGGTGTTCCGGGTACTTATGCACACAATGCAACACAAAAACTTTTCCAAAATTGTGAACCGAAATTCTGCGGAAGATTTCAGGACGTTTTTTCCGCAATACAGAATAACGAGGCAGAGTTCGGAATAATTCCCATTGAAAACAGTTCAGCCGGTTCTGTAACAGATGTTTATGACCTTATGCTGAAATACCGTTTTTATATTTCCGCAGCGGTTGATATTCCTGTAAATCATTGTCTTGCCGCAAAAAAAGGAACAAAACTTTCCGACATCAAAAAAGTTTATTCTCATCAACAGGCACTTTCACAGTGTTCGGATTTTCTCAACAGCCGTAAATTTGAAATTGAATCCTATATAAGCACAGCGGCAGCCGCACAGATGATTGCACAACAGGACAACAATACTTATGCCGCAATATGTTCTGAGGACGCAGCGGAAAAATACGGTCTTGAAATTATTCTCAGAGGGTTTCAGAACAACCCGAACAACTGCACACGCTTTATTGCCGTTTCAAAAAAGATGTTCATAGAAGAAAATGCCGACAAAATCAGTCTTTGTTTTTCTTTGCCGCATACAACAGGTTCGCTTTACAGTACATTATGCCGTTTTGCTGTACACGGACTTAATCTCACAAAAATCGAATCCCGTCCTATGTTCAGCAAATCATTTGAATATCTTTTCTATCTTGATTTTACAGGCAACATAAAAGACAAAGATGTTCTCAGCCTTATATGTGCCTTATCCGACGAACTCGACGAATTTTCCTTCCTCGGCAACTATAAAGAAAAGTGATAATTAGTGTGGAGTGTGGAGAGTGGAGTGTGGAGTTATGTATGGAAAATTCGGAAAACTTTGTACCAAAATACAAAATGTCTTTAAATGAAAATATACTCTGGGCAAAACGCAATCTTATTGACTCAATATGGAAAAGTGCTAATCTTGAAGGCATAGCAGTAACTTATCCCGATACTCAGGTTATATGCGAGGGTATGTCCGTTGCCGGTTACACTATTGATGAAATTAACGCTGTAAACGATTTAAAGTATGCGTGGCAGTATTTGCTTGAAAACATTGAAGAACCGATAACATTAAAATTTATGAAAGCATTACATATAAACGGTACGGACTGGTGTCCCGAATTGCCGAATGAACAAAAAATTCAGGATAATTTAAACGGTATATTAAAAATTGATAATCCTATGGACAGGGCATTGGAGATATTTCTGTTTTGTGCAAGAGGACAGTTTTTTTATGACGGCAACAAACGCTTGTCAACCCTTATAACAAACAAAGTTATGATAGAAAACGGCATTGGTGTGTTTTCTATACCTATTAAGTGTCACAGTGAATTTTATAAATTGCTGATTGATTTTTATGAAACAGGCAGTAAAACGGAAATTAAAAAATTTCTTTATGATAACTGCATTGACGGAGTAAATATGAACTGACAGTACGGAGAATTTCTTATCTTAATTTCTTTATCATTTTTATGTGTTCGCAGTATTCGTCATAATATGTTTTGCCTATGGCGGTAAAGCCGAGTTTTTCGTAAAATTCCCTTACTCTGCATTGTGCTGACAATGAGATTTTTACAGCACCGAGTTCTTTTGCCTTTTCTTCAAAGGCTTTTACAATACCACCGCCAATGTGATATTTTCGGTAATCTTTCAGCACGGCAATTCTTCCGATTATATATTCGCCGCTGTTTTTGGACTGAAACATTCTTCCTGTTCCGACAGGTTTATCATCAACACAGGCAACAATATGAATGGCTTTATTGTCAATGTCGTCAAATTCATTTTTGAAATTCTGTTCTTCAATAAAAACTTTTTGTCTTATCATTTTACATTCGTCAGTCAGACAGTTATAAAATTTATAGTTCATAGCTTTTCTTCTTTCAGATTTATTTTTTATTATAATAGCACATTACAAAGAAAATTTCCTGTTTTACACAAAATAATTTTTTCAAATATATGGTAAGCAATAATATAAAAAATATTAAAATAGGCATTTACACTTTATAAAAATTATGATATAATGATTATATAAAGTGGTAATCTCTTAAAGGTAGATGATTATTTACATAAAGCAAGCAGAAAAATCATTAAATA
>JAQXZA010000093.1 GCA_029226955.1 Clostridia bacterium
AAATGTTACAAATTCAAAAATTAAGCAAAGGAAGATAAAAATTACTACTCCTCGTGAAAGTGATTTCAGACGCTGAAACCCGCTTGTATTCGGGCTTTGGCGTCTGTTTTTGCCTTTTTAACTGTCAAAGATGGGATTATATCATAATTTTTATAAAGTGTAAATGCCTATTTTAATATTTTTTATATTATTGCTTACCATACTTTGGTTGAAAATACGGTGTCTGACTATCATATATCCTTAAAGTCAGACGGCAAAGATATAAATTTGTATGATGATATAATGGTATCCATTCCTTGTGACAATCCTGATTGTAAGGTTCTGGCGGTAAAGGACTGGGAAACACAGACCGATATGAACGCAACATACGAAAACGGTGTATATACTTTTAAAACAAATCATTTGCCGGCTGAGTTTGCAGTTGTGCTTAAAACAACAGAGGATAATTCAGAACCTGAGCAGTCCTCAGAGAACGAACCGTCAAAAACAACCGAAAATTCATCGGCTCAGCAGACATCTGAAAACAAAGGAACAACTGATACTTCCAATACAGGAATAAGTGATACATCAGCCTCAGATTTGCCAACCACGGCTGACAGCGTACTTCCTGCTGTTATAGTTGCACTTCTTGCCGCAATCAGCGGAATAACGGCATTTATTACAATTAAATGCAAGCACAGAAAGAAAGAACAGTAATAAAAAACAGAACCTAAGAAAAAATAACCGTATCGGATTTTACTCTGATACGGCTATTTATTTTTATAGCAACATATAAAAACTCGGCTGTGGAATATTATCCATAGCCGAGTTTTTTAGCTTGTTTTGTGGCATTTCATATTTATCAGTGTTGTGTTGGGTTTTGGGTTGTCGGTCAGTTCGGCAATATAGTCAAGACTTACATTGTAGTATTTCGCAAGTGTAATAACACGCTGAAACGGTATATCACGCAGTCCTCGTTCATAGGCACTGTAATATTGATATGTCGTGTCAAGTACATCGGCTATTTCTTTTTGAGTTTTGTCACAGTCTTCTCTCAGTTCTCTTATGCGTTTATAATAGCTCATATAACAGTGCCTTCTCTGCAATAATTTTACAAAATTATACCATATATGATTAGAAACTTCTCAATAATTAACCATATGTGATGTATATTAAATATAATTTAATCATATATGGTTAAAATCTAAATATTCAATATTTGTTGATGTATAATATCAATAAATGTAATATCTGGTATATTTTTGGTTAAATTTATAAAATTTTATTTTGAGGAGGAAAATTTATGAAAAAGTCAAAAAGAAAACAACACAATGTCGGTAAAAAGATATTATCTTTTGTACTCACGGCTTGTATGTTTACAGCTTGTTGTACAATAGTTGGTACAAGTACAGGGGTAAATCTCAGTCAAAATGTTAATGCTGTTGAGCAAGCAAGTCCGGCATCGGATTTTCATTATGTATCAAATAGTGATGGTGGCATTACTATTACTGGATATAAAGGCAGGGATACGGATATTGTCATACCATCTGAAATTGATGGTAAAAAGGTAATAAGTATAGGAGATGGGGCTTTTGGTTTTTGCAAATCGCTTATAAGCATAACAATTCCGGACAGTATAAAAAGCATTGGAAAAGATGCTTTTTATACATCTTATGACAGTACTCATCATAGCAGTTTGACGAATATAAATGTTGATAGAAATAATAAAAATTATTCATCACAAGATGGAGTTCTGTTTAACAAGAATAAAACAGAATTAATTCAATACCCAATAGGAAATGATCGAAAAGAGTATAATATTCCAAGCAGTGTAACAAGTATTGGGGAATATTCATTCTATAATTGCACTTCACTCACAAATATAACTATTCCAAACAGCGTAACCAACATTGGAAAAGGTGCGTTCATTTACTGTACTTCACTTACAAAAATAATTATTCCAAATGGTGTAACAAGTATTGAAGATAGTATGTTTTGTGGTTGCACTTCACTTGCAAATATAACCATTCCAGACAGCGTAACCAGCATTGGGGAATATGCATTCTATGATTGCACTTCACTTGCAAACATAACCGTTCCAGACAGCGTAACCAGCATTGGAAAATATGCGTTCAATAGCTGTAGTAGTTTAATGAACATAAATGTTGATAAAAAGAATAAGAACTATACATCACAAGATGGAGTTTTATTCAATAAAGATAAAACAGAATTAATCGTATATCCTTATGGCAACAGTAGAAAAGAGTATAATATTCCAAGTGGTGTTAAAATTATAGGAGAGGATGCATTTGAAGAGAGCAATAATTTAACAAGTATAATCATTCCTGACAGTGTCACAAGTATAGAAGGGTGTGCATTTGCACATATTGATAATTTAACAAGTATAATAATTCCTGATAGTGTTAAAAGTATAAAATGGGGTGCATTTGAATATTGTAAGAATTTGGAAAGCATAATTATACCTGACAGTGTTATAAGTATAGGAGCATATGCTTTTGAAAAGACAGCATGGTATGACAAGAAACCTGATGGATTAGTGTATGCGGGAAAGGTCGTATATGAATATAAAGGTGAAATGCCTAAAAATACACAAATCACTTTGAAAAGTGGTACAGTAGGTATTTCTGACTTCCCGCATTTTGGTGATAACTTAATAAAAATAATTATCCCTGATAGTGTAATAAATATAGGGGATGGTGCTTTTTATTGCAAAGGTTTAATAAATATAAATGTTGATAAAAATAACAAGAATTACTCATCACAGGATGGGGTTCTGTTTAACAAGGATAAAACAAAATTAATTCGGTATCCTATTGGAAATAGCCGAAAAGAGTATAGTATTCCAAATAGTGTTAAGAGTATAGAAAAGGATGCATTTGAAAATTGCGAATCTTTAATAAATATAACAATTCCTGACACTGTCATAAACATAGGAGATGATGCTTTTATTAGATGCGAATCTTTAATAAATATAACAATTCCTGATAGTGTTATAAGTATAGGTAATAGTTCATTTGCGGATTGCGAATCTTTAATAAATATAACAATTCCTGATAGTGTCACGAATATAGGAGATTATGCTTTTAGTGGTTGTAGTAGTTTGAAAAGTATAGAAATTCCTAATAGTATAAGTCATATAAAAACCGGAACTTTTGAAGCATGCACTTTATTAAAAAGCATAAAAATACCAAACAGCATAAAAAGTATAGGAGATTGGGCATTTGAGTCTTGTAGATCATTAAAAGATGTGTATTATGATGGTTCAAAAGAAGAATGGAACTCTATAAGTATTAGTGATCATTCTATTAAACAATTACATGGTAACAATGATTATTTAAAAAATGCAACAATACATTATAACGGCGGTGGAGAAACAAAAACTGATTTTGAGTATGAAATAAATTCTGACAATACAGTTAAAATTACAAAATATATCGGAAAATCCACTAATGTTGTTATTCCATCAACAATAGGAGGAAAAACAGTAACAAGTATAGGCAATAGTGCTTTTAAAGATTGCAGTTCAGTTACAGAGATAACAATTCCTGACAGTGTAATCAGTATTGGAAACTTTGCTTTTTCGTCTTGTACAAGTCTGAAAGAAATAAAAATTCCTGACAGTGTTCAAAAAATAGGAAGTTCTGTGTTCAGATGGTGTACAGGTCTTGAAACGATAGAGATTGCAGGGGAAGATATTACAGAAATTAAAGAATACTCGTTTTCAGGTTGCGAAAATCTTAAAAAAATAATAATTTCTGATAGCATTTTAAAAATAGGTGAATATGCTTTTGGTGGTTGTACATCTCTGAAAGATGTATATTATACAGGTACAGAGAAAGAATGGAAAAAAATCAGTATTCAAAAATATAATGAAAATCTGACAAAGGCAACAATACATTATAAAAGCAGTTCTGTTGTAAACGGCATAGCTGTATATTCAAATTATCAGAATTTGTCGGTTAAATTGAATGACAGAATCAAAATTGGTGCCGGATTGTTTAAAAATAATGAACAGATAACAGATGTCAGCGGTGTTACATATATTATAGAAAATCCTGAAATTTTAGAAGTTGTAAATTCGACCGTTAATGATAACTGTTCGTTTATTACACTCAAAGCTAAAAAAACGGGAACCGCCTATGTATCTTTCAGTGATTCAAAAACAGGTTATTATGTTCGTGTTCCTGTTACAGTTTATGATACGGAAAAATACGTTTATACATTAACCAGTGTTCCTTTGTATGAAGACAGAACAACAAATTTTTATAATGTTAACGGATTTTTTGTTGATGGCTATTATGATGGCATAAATATGAATGATGATGGAAGTTGTACTTTAAATTTTGATGTGTATAATACCAATACTATATATGGTTTTGTGGAGGTCTATTACGCAAATGGAACAATCAAAGATGCTTTGATAATAGATAAAGTTAAAAGCAATCCAACCAGTATAAAAGAGTCTGTATGGGACAATACATGTCATCTTGTAAGTGATATATACAACGGAACGATTTTGACCTATAAACAGGAAACAGGTTATAGCAAAAAAACACAAATAAGGAATCTTAATGTTCCAAAAGGCGGATATATAAAGATTACAAATGATACATCACGTTCTTTACTGACAACTTTTGTTAATTCAGTTGATCTGATTTTAAGCACAGCATCTGTTGTAGGCAGTGCAGCAAATCTTGCGAATTTTGACAGTACGGAGTTTGCTCAGAAAATTACAACAAAAATGATACTGAATACAACCTATAATAAACTTTTTGAAAATCAGGATGATTACATTAAAAAACTTTGTGAAAAAACAGGCAAAGAATCAGTATTCAGTGAGAGCAATGGTGAAATAACCGCTAAAAGCCTTGGCGAATTTGGTGAGAAAGTATTGACTAACATAAATGATATGGACTTGTTGGAAGTTATAAAAAGTACAGCGTTGGATTGTAGTATAGATCTTGGAGAAGATGTCTTTACTACTCTTGCAGGACCTTTTGGTCTTGTGCTAAAAGGAATGTTTACATTTAATGAGTTGGTTAATATTATGATTCAACTAAAATATTATATGTCATCTTCTGGAGTGGGAGATATTACAATACAAAATCAAGGAGGCACAATACGTAGTGTGTCAGGTGTAAAGGTTGAGTCAAAAACAGAATTTGATAATGATATGGCTTTACAGGTTTTTGAAATACATTCAAATCTTGAATACTTGAGTTTATTAAAAAATAGTGATCCTGATGCGTATAATAAAATAAGTGAAGACTCGATAAAAGTGTACAATATCTCTATGATTAAAGATGGTTCTGAAACAGAACCAAAAGAAGATGTTACTGTTACAATTCCAATTCCGGAAAATTTGCGTAAAATTTCAAAAACATTTAGTGTATATAGAGTTAATGAAGATAAAAGCCTTACAAATATGAATGCAAATATAAAGGATAATTGTCTTGTGTTTACTACAAACCATTTCAGTATGTATATGCTTGTAGCTGAACCAAAAAACTCTGTTATTGATGAATCAAGCAGTGAATCAAATGATGAGTCAAGCAATGAGTCTGTTCAAAATTCTGATATAAATAATAATTCATCAGAAAATAGCAGTAATACATCAACAAATATTCCAACAACAAGTGATGGTATAGTACCAGTGTATATTTTATCTATTCTTACGGTTATTAGCATAGTTATGTTATTATTTACATCAAAACGCCGTAAAAAGAATGAACAATAATTAAAAATTTGACTGAATAGCGAAAACACCCGTATCGGAGCAAAATCCGATACGGGTGTTTTTCTTTGAAAATCAATTATAAAAAAATTATTGGATATTTATTGAAATTTATGAAATATTATCTGTATATTACACTGATGTTGAAATGCGTTTATGTATAATTTATAGAATATATGTAGCAATATGTACAAAAATATCGTTAAAAATTCTACTAAAATCAACAATGAAAAAACTTGCAATATTAAGGGGTATATGGTATTATAATTAAGCGTGACTGCGACAGATATGCTGTGAAGCGGGAGGTTGCGACCGGTATGGTCGGTTTTTCCGTGGAGTATGTCCGATTTTAAACCGGGCGAAAAGAAATATTTATTAAAGCGGAATACAGTTCGTCAGATGAACCGTTATTCAGTATCCGCTTGTATTTTTTCAGACCTCATACCCCGGATTGTGCAATTATGCGAATCCGGTTTTTAAATAGAAACAGACGGAACACCCGGAGGGGTGTGAGGAAATGAAAAAACGCCCGCCAACTACAATAAGGAGGCGATGACCGTGGCAGTCAAGGAAAAAATAAGGATAAGAATTAAGGGTTATGATCATCAGCTCGTTGATCAATCAGCTGAAAAGATTGTAGCAACAGCAAAGCGTACAGGTGCAAGAGTTTCAGGTCCAGTGCCGCTCCCGACCGAAAAGCAGGTTGTTACAATTCTCCGTGCCGTTCATAAGTATAAGGACAGCCGTGAGCAGTTTGAAACAAGAACTCACAAAAGACTTATCGACATCCTCAGACCTTCAAACAAAACTGTTGAAGCTCTTACAGGACTTGAACTCCCTGCCGGTGTTGAAATCGAAATTAAACTCTGATTTTAACCAACAAGCAGCCGGGGTCATGTTGGTGTGATGCCAACCAATAACCTATCAAGGAGGATTTACAAATGCAGAAAGCTATCATCGGCAAAAAGATCGGTATGACACAGATCTTTGATGAAAAAGGAAACGTTCTTCCTGTAACTGTTATCGAAGCAGGACCTTGCGTCGTTGCTCAGATTAAAACAGTTGAAAATGACGGATACGAAGCTGTTCAGCTCGGCTTTGGCGACATTAAGCTCAAAGTTCAGAACGGCACAGGAAAAGGCAAGAGAGTTCGTTGCGAAAAGTTCAAGAATGAACCCGTAAACGTAACCAAGCCTATTCTTGGTCATTTCAAGAAAAATGACATTGCTCCAAAGAGCGTGCTTCGTGAATTCAGAGTAGAAAACTTGGATTCTTACAAGGTCGGCGAAATCATTAAGGCTGATACTTTTGCTGCCGGCGACAAGATCGACGTAACAGGCAAGAGCAAAGGTAAAGGATATGCCGGCGTTATAAAGCGTTGGAACTTCCAGCGTCTTAAAGAAACACACGGTTCAGGTCCTGTTGCCCGTCACGGCGGTTCAATGGGTGCTTGTTCAACACCGTCAAGAGTTTGGAAGGGCAAGAAAATGGCCGGACATCTCGGTGCTGAAAAAGTTACTGTTCAGAACCTCACAGTTGCTAAGGTTGACGCTGAAAACAACCTTATCGCAATCAAGGGTGCCGTTCCGGGTCCTAACGGCGGAATCGTAGTAATTCGTGACAGCGTTAAGGCGTAAGGGAAGGAGGAATTTCAATGCCTAATATAGCAGTTCTCGATATGGCAGGTAAAGAAGTAGGAAGCGTTGAGCTTTCAGATGCCATTTTCGGTATTGAACCAAATACTGTTGTTATGCATCAGATGGTTGTAAACTATCTTGCAAACAACCGTCAGGGTACACAGTCTGCTCTTACCCGTACAGAAGTATCTGGCGGCGGCAGAAAGCCCTGGAAACAGAAAGGCACAGGTCATGCAAGACAGGGTTCAACTCGTGCTCCGCAGTGGACACACGGCGGCGTCGTATTTGCTCCGAAGCCAAGAAGTTACAGATTCACTGTAAACAAAAAGGTTAAAAGACTTGCAATGAAATCTGCTTTTTCAAGCAAACTTAAAGACAGTCAGCTCGTTGTAGTAGATGCAGTTAAGCTTGACGAATACAAGACAAAGACAATCGCCGCTATGCTTAATGCTATCGGTGCAGATAAAAAAGCTCTTATTGTTCTTCCTGAGGTTGATGCAAAGGTTATCAGTTCAGCAAGAAATATCCCAGGCGTAAAGACAGCTCAGGTCAACACTCTTAATGTTTATGACATTATGAACGCTGACAAGCTCGTTATCGTTAAGGACGCAATAAGCAAGATTGAGGAGGTGTACGCATGACAGCTCGTGATATAATCTTAAAACCTATTATCACTGAAAAGAGTATGACAGGCGTCGCAACAGAAAAGAAGTACACCTTTAAAGTTGCCAACAATGCAACAAAGATTCAGGTTGCAAAAGCAGTCGAAGAAATTTTCGGCGTTAAGGTTGCAAAGGTTAATACAGTTCATGTAAGAGGTCATCTTCGCCGTCAGGGCAGATATGAAGGCTATACACCAGCTTGGAAAAAAGCTTATGTAACTCTTACAGAGGACAGCAAGACAATAGAGTTCTTTGAGGGCATGATGTAAGCCTGCCATCAAAAGACAGGCAGAATGTATGGAGAATATGCCAATCTCCGCAAAGCCATCATGAGGAGTGTGAAATAAATGGCAATTAAGAATTATAAGCCGACCAGTCCTTCAAGACGTAATATGTCGGTTACAGATTATTCAGTTCTTTCAAAAGTTGATCCGGAAAAGAGCCTGCTCGCTCCGCTCAACAAAAAGTCAGGTCGTAACAGCTACGGCAGAATCACCGTTCGTCACAGAGGCGGCGGTAACCGCAACAAATACAGAATTATTGATTTCAAGCGTCAGAAGTTTGATGTTGAAGCAACAGTAAAAACACTTGAATACGATCCTAACCGTTCCGCTCACATTGCTCTTATCGAGTACACAGACGGAACAAAGAGCTACATCATTGCTCCGGTAGGACTCAAAGTCGGTGACAAGGTTGTTTCAGGTCCGTCAGCCGATATTAAGCCGGGTAACGCACTTCCGCTTGTTAATATCCCTGTTGGTACTTTCATTCATAACGTTGAGCTTTATCCCGGTAAGGGTGCACAGCTTGCAAGAAGTGCAGGCAATATGGCTCAGCTTATGGCTAAGGAAGGCAATATGGCTCTTCTCAGACTCCCGTCAGGCGAGTTGAGAAACGTACCGAACAACTGCATGGCAACAATCGGTCAGGTAGGTAACATTGATCACGAAAATGTTAAGCTCGGTAAGGCAGGACGTAAACGTAATATGGGTTGGAGACCAACAGTACGTGGTTCCGTAATGAACCCGAACGATCACCCGCACGGTGGTGGTGAAGGTAAGAGCCCTGTAGGTCGTCCGGGACCTGTAACACCTTGGGGCAAGCCTGCACTTGGTTATAAGACAAGAAAAACTCACAACCGTACAGACAAGTTTATCGTTAAACGCAGAAACGGTAAGTAATAGGCATACAGAAAGGAGCTTTGAACTATGGGCAGAAGCGTTAAAAAGGGTCCTTATGTACAGCCTGTGCTGCTTAAAAGGATTCAGCAGATGAACGAAGCCGGAGAAAAGAAGATTCTCAAAACATGGAGCAGATCTTCAACAATTTTCCCTGATTTCGTAGGTCATACATTTGCGGTTCACGATGGCCGCAAGCACGTTCCGGTTTATGTAACAGAAGATATGGTAGGTCACAAGCTCGGCGAGTTTGCACCTACAAGAACTTTCAAGGGTCATGCCGGTTCAAAAACAACGAAGTAATAGCCGAAAGGAGTGTATGAATAATGGAAGCAAGGGCAGAACTTAAATACGCCCGTATATCACCACGTAAGGTTTCAGTAGTGCTGGATCTTATCCGTAATAAACCTTGCGATTATGCGATGGCTGTCCTCAAGCATACCCCCAAGGCTGCTTGTGAAGATTTACAGAAACTTCTCAAATCAGCTATGGCTAATGCTGAGAACAACTACAATATGGATGTAAACAGACTTTATGTAGCAGAGTGCTATGTTGGTCAGGGTCCTATCCTCAAGAGAATCCGTCCGAGAGCACAGGGCCGTGCATACAGAATAGACAAGAAAACCTCGCACGTAACCCTCGTGCTTAAAGAGAAAGAATAATCGGTGAGGAGGTAAATTATGGGCCAGAAAGTAAATCCGCACGGTCTTCGTGTCGGCGTTATAAAGAATTGGGACTCACGTTGGTTTGTAAGCGATAAAGACTTCGGCGATACACTCGTTGAAGACTACAACCTCCGTAAGACTCTTAAAAAACAACTTGCTGCTGCGGGCGTTCCGAAGATTGAAATTGAACGTGACGCATCAAAAGTAAGGATTCACATTCACTGTGCAAAACCCGGTATGGTTATCGGTAAGGGCGGCAGCGAAATCGAAAAACTCCGCTTACAGTGTGAAAAAATTCTCAACAAGCCTGTTGCAATCAATATCGTTGAGGTTAAAAATCCTGATATGAACGCTCAGCTTATCGCTGAAAACGTTGCAGACCAGCTTGAAAAGAGAATTTCCTTCCGTCGTGCTATGAAGCAGTCAATCGGACGTGCTATGAAGTGCAACGCAAGAGGAATCAAAATTATGTGTTCAGGTCGTCTTGGCGGTGCTGAAATCGCAAGATCAGAACAGTATCACGAAGGTACTATTCCGCTTCAGACTCTCAGAGCTGACATTGACTACGGTTTTGCAGAAGCTGCAACAACCTATGGTAAAATCGGCGTTAAAGTTTGGCTTTATAAAGGTGAAGTTCTTCACGACAACCGTAAGCCACGTAAGGAAGGAGGCAGTAAATAATGCTGTTGCCTAAGCGTGTAAAATACCGCAGAGTTCACAGAGGTCGTATGACAGGTAAAGCAACTCGTGGTAATAAAGTAACATATGGTGAGTATGGTCTTCAAGCACTTGAACCTGCTTGGATCACAGCAAATCAGATTGAGGCAGCCCGTGTAGCTATGACACGTTACTGCAAGAGATTTGGTCAGGTATGGATAAAGATTTTCCCGGATAAGCCTGTAACAAAAAAACCTGCCGAAGTCCGCATGGGTTCCGGTAAAGGTTCACCGGAATTCTGGGTTGCAGTAGTTAAGCCCGGCAGAGTAATGTTCGAGCTTGGCGGAGTTTCCGAGGAAACAGCAAGAGAAGCATTGCGTCTGGCTGCTAACAAGCTGCCTGTTAAGAGCAAATTTGTAACTAAGAAAGAAACGGAGGTTGACCAATAATGAAGGCATCAGAACTCAGAGAACTGACAACAGCTGAACTTGAAACAAAGCTTCAGAGCCTTAAAGAAGAACTTTTCAACCTGCGTTTTCAGCTTGCAATCAACCAGCTCGAAAACCCAATGCGTATATCAGCAGTAAAGAAAGACATTGCAAGAGTGCAGACAATTATTCGTCAGAATGAGCTTTCAGAAAAGGCTGACGCATAAGGGGAAGGAGGAAACGCACTGTGAGTGAAAGAAATCTTAGAAAGACAGATGTCGGTAAGGTAGTAAGCAACAAAATGGACAAAACAATCGTTGTTGCTATTGAAAACAGTGTAAAGCACCCGCTTTACAATAAAATCATCAAGCGTACAATCAAGCTTAAAGTTCACGACGAAAACAACGAGTGTTCAGTTGGCGACCGTGTACGTATTATGGAAACTCGCCCGCTCTCAAAGGATAAGAGATGGCGTCTTGTAGAGATTATAGAGAAGGCTAAATAATTTAGCACTTTTGGTTAAAGGAGGAACGCACTGTGATACAGCAGCAGACCTACCTCAAAGTTGCCGACAATACCGGGGCAAAGGAACTTATGTGTATCCGTGTTCTCGGCGGTACCGGCAGGAGGTACGCAAATATAGGCGACGTTGTGGTTGCTTCGGTTAAAAAAGCAGCACCCGGCGGCGTTGTTAAAAAAGGCGATGTAGTAAAGGCAGTTATTGTACGTTCAGCAAAGGGCGTACGCCGTGATGACGGAACATACATCAGATTTGATGAAAATGCAGCCGTTATCATTAAAGATGATAAGAACCCAAGAGGAACCCGTATATTTGGACCGGTAGCAAGAGAGCTTCGTGATAAAGACTATATGAAGATTCTCAGCCTTGCTCCTGAAGTTCTTTGATGGAGGTGCAGCAGATATGAGTAACAAAGTTCATGTTAAAACAGGCGATACAGTTGTTGTTTTGAGCGGCACCGAGCGTGGTAAAAAGGGTAAGGTTATGGCAGTAAGCCCTGCTGAGGGCAAGGTTATTATCGAAAAGGTAAACCTTGTTTCAAAGCACGTTAAACCTCGTAAGATGGGTGACCAGGGCGGCATAGTAGAGGCAGAAGGTGCTATGTATGCCAGCAAGGTTCAGGTTGTCTGCCCACGTTGCGGCAAGCCAACCCGTGTTGCCCACAAGATTCTTGAGGACGGCACCAAAGAACGCATTTGCAAAAAATGCGGCGAGGCACTTTAAGGGAGGTAAAACTTAAATGGCAAGACTTAAAGATTTCTATGTCAAAGAGGCTGCACCTGCTCTTATGAAGAAGTTTTCTTACAAGAGTGTAATGCAGATTCCTAAACTTGACAAAATCGTCATCAATGTTGGTGCCGGTGAAGCAAGAGAAAACTCAAAGGCAATCGATGCCATTTCTGCTGATATAGCAACCATCACAGGACAGAAGCCAATGGTTTGCCGTGCTAAAAAGTCAGTCGCAAACTTTAAACTTCGTGAGGGTATGCCAATCGGCGTTAAGGTTACACTCAGAGGAGAAAAAATGTATGAGTTTATGGACAGACTCTTCAATGTAGCTCTTCCAAGAGTTCGTGACTTCCGAGGAATTAACCCTAATTCTTTCGACGGTCGTGGAAACTACAATATGGGTCTTAAAGAACAGCTCATCTTCCCTGAGATTGAGTTCGATAAAGTAGATAAAGTTCGTGGTATGGACATTTGCTTTGTAACAACAGCTAAAACTGATGAAGAAGCAAGAGAGCTGCTCACACTGATGGGTGCTCCGTTTGCGAAATAAGGAGGGATTATTGTGGCCAAGACATCTATGAAAGTTAAACAGCAGAGAGAACCAAAGTACTCTACAAGAGCATACAACAGATGCAAAATCTGTGGCAGGCCGCACGCTTATCTCCGTAAATATGGTATTTGCCGTATCTGTTTCAGAGAGCTTGCTTACAAGGGCGAAATTCCGGGTGTTAAGAAAGCCAGCTGGTAAGGCAATACAAATAGGAGGTAACCGAATATGCAGATTACAGATGCAATAGCAGATTTGCTTACAAGAATTCGTAATGCTAATACTGCAAAACACGATACAGTAGAAGTTCCGGCTTCAAACATCAAGAAGGCTATCGTTCAGATTCTTCTTGACGAAGGTTACATCAAGAGCTTTACAGTTCTTGAAGACGGCAAGCAGGGAGTAATTAAAATTGCTCTTAAATACGGTGAAGGCAAGACTCCTGTTATTACAGGTCTTCGCAGAGTTTCAAAGCCCGGTCTTCGTATTTACAGCGATGTAGAAAATATGCCAAAGGTTATGAAAGGCCTCGGCGTAGCAATTATTTCAACATCTAAGGGTGTTATGACAGACCGTCAGGCACGCAAAGAAAATGTTGGTGGCGAGGTTCTCGCATATATTTGGTAAGGGGGTGCAGAAATGTCTCGAATTGGAAGAAAACCCATAAATATTCCCGCTGGCGTCGAGGTTAAAATCGACGGCAACGCTATCACAGTAAAAGGCCCTAAGGGTACACTCACAAAGAACTTTCATCCTAATATGACAGTTAAGGTTGAGAATAACGAAATCCTTGTTACACGTCCTAACGACGAAAAGGAAAACCGTGCACTTCACGGTCTTACACGTTCAAATATCAACAATATGGTTGAGGGTGTAACAAATGGTTTCAAAAAGGAACTCGATGTAAACGGTGTTGGTTACCGTGTACAGAAACAGGGCAAGAATCTTGTAATGAACCTTGGTTATTCACATCAGGTTATCGTTTCTGATACAGACGATATTACTATTGAATCACCAAACCCGAACAAGATTATCATTAACGGCATTGACAAGCAGAAGGTTGGTCAGTTCGCCGCAGAAGTAAGAGAAAAACGTCCGCCGGAGCCATATAAGGGCAAGGGTATCAAGTACGTTGACGAAGTTATCCGCCGCAAGGAAGGTAAAGCCGGTAAGGGCGGCAAGAAGTAATTAAGGAGTGAATAAACCATGGTGAAAAAGCCTGATACAAATAAGGCAAGACTTAATCGCCACAAAAGAGTTCGTGGTAAGATTAACGGTACACAAGAGTGTCCTCGCCTTAATGTTTTCCGCTCCACTAACAACATCTACGCTCAGTTGATAGATGATGTAAAGGGTGTTACTCTTTGCTCAGCCTCAACACTGGACAAGGAAATTGATTGTTATGGCGGAAACAAGGACGCTGCACGCAAGGTTGGCGAGCTTATCGCTAAGAGAGCTGCTGACAAAGGCATTACTGATGTCGTATTCGACAGAGGTGGCTATATATTCCACGGCCGTGTCAAGGAACTGGCCGAAGGCGCTCGTGAGGGCGGTCTCAAGTTCTAAGTAAGGAGGAGTAACTTTGGCTAAAATTGACGGATCTACTTTAGATTTGAAGGAACACGTTGTTGCAATCAACCGTGTATCTAAAACAGTAAAAGGCGGTCGTATCTTTAAGTTTGCAGCTCTTGTTGTTGTCGGCGACGGCAACGGAACAGTGGGCTTCGGTATCGGTAAGGCCGGCGAAGTTCCGGATGCAATCCGCAAGGGCATCGAGGACGCTAAGAAAAACCTTAAAAAGATTTCTCTTAAAGGTACAACAATTCCTCACGAGGTAACAGGCATTTACGGTGCAGGTAAGGTTCTTATGAAACCGGCTGCTCCCGGTACTGGTGTTATCGCCGGCGGTCCTGTTCGTGCCGTTATTGAGGCAGTAGGAATTAAGGACATCAGAACAAAGGCTCTTCGTTCAAACAATCCTTGCAATGTTGTAAGAGCAACACTTGCAGGTCTTGAAAGCCTTCGTACAGCAGAAGAAGTTGCGGCTGTCCGTGGCAAAACTGCTAAGGAAATATTGTAATTCGGGAGGAAGCAAGAATGGCACAGCTTAAAATTACTCTTAAAAAGAGCTTAATTGGAAGACCAAAGGACCAGATTGCTACCGCCCAGTCACTCGGACTTACAAAGCCGGGCCACACAACAGTTCAGCCCGACAATGTACAGACACAGGGTAAGGTGGCAAAAATCCGCCATCTCATCGAGGTAAGCGAAGCGTAAGCAAGGAGGTGCGAGAATAATGAATTTGCACGAACTTTCACCGGCTGAGGGTGCTACAAAGGTATCCAAAAGAATCGGTAGAGGACACGGCTCTGGTCAGGGCAAAACAGCCGGCAAGGGTCACAAGGGTCAGAAGGCCCGTTCGGGCGGCAGTATCCGTCCCGGATTTGAAGGCGGTCAGATGCCACTTCAAAGACGTATTCCAAAGAGAGGCTTTAACAACATATTCGCAAAGAACATTGTTGCAATAAATGTTTCTGCTCTCGAAGTTTTTGACAATGACGCTGAGGTAACAGCTCAGGCTCTTATCGAAAAGGGCATTGTCAAGAAAGAATACGACGGTATAAAAATTCTTGGCAACGGTACTCTTACAAAGAAGCTCAATGTTAAGGTTGCAGCTTATTCAGAGTCAGCAAAGCAGAAGATAGAGGCTGCAGGAGGAAAGGCAGAGGTGATCTGATTTGTTTAAAACAATCGCTAATGCCTGGAAAATCCCTGACCTCAGAAAGAAAATGCTTTTTACAATCTTCGTAGTTTTTGTATTCAGAGTAGGTTCGGTTATTCCTGTTCCGTTCCTGAATGTAGAAGCTTTGAAGGTACTTGTAGCCGGTTGGAATGAAGGCGGTACAAACCTTCTTTCCTATATGGACGCATTTTCGGGCGGTGCGTTCTCGAACGCAACCTTGTTCGCAATGTCGGTAACCCCGTACATCAACTCTTCAATTATTATGCAGTTGCTCACAGTAGCTATTCCGCCACTTGAAAGACTTGCAAAAGAGGGTACGGAGGGCAGAAAGAAAATTGCTACCATTACAAGATATGTAACGGTTCTGCTCGGTATCGTTCAGGGCAGTGCATACTATATCTACCTTCTCAGGTCGGGAATCGTTGATTATACCGGCTGGAATTTCTCAGGTATATTTGCAGCACTTGTAATTATCCTGACATTCACAGCAGGTACAGCACTTATGATGTGGCTCGGTGAGCAGATCAACCAGAACGGTCTTGGAAACGGTATCTCAATTCTTCTCTTTGTCGGCATTATCGCAAGACTGCCTGTAACACTCGGCAAACTGTGGGCATTCTTTGACCTTGGTCTTAAAGGACAAACACAGTATATCATTTATACAATCCTGTTCATTGTACTCTTCCTTGCAATTATTTGGGTAATAGTATTTATGAACGATGCTGAACGCCGTATTCCTGTACAGTACGCAAAGCGTGTTGTCGGCAGAAAAATGTACGGTGGACAGAATACACACCTTCCTATCAAGGTAGGTCTTTCAGGTGTAATGCCAATCATCTTTGCAAGCTCAATACTTTCAATTCCGTCAACAATTCTCCTCTTTATCGGTGAGGATACTCCAACAGGTTTCTGGAAAGCTTTCTTTGATGCTTTTGATATGGGTGGCTGGATTTACACAGTTCTCTATTTCGTATTGATCATAGGTTTTGCATATTTCTATGTTACTATTCAGTACAATCCGGTAGAAATGTCAAATAACCTTCGTCAGAACAACGGTACTATTCCGGGTATCCGTCCCGGTAAGCCTACCGCAGATTTTATCGCAAAAATCCTGTCAAAGATAACACTTATAGGTGCACTCTTCCTTGCATTGATCGCAATACTGCCTCTTCTGTTCTCAGATTTCACAGGTATGCGTGGTCTTATGATGGGTGGTACATCAATTATCATCCTTGTAGGTGTTGCACTCGAAACAATGAAGCAGCTTGAATCTCAGATGATGATGCGTCATTATAAGGGATTTCTTGACTGATAAATTCTGAAAAGGAGTAATATCTTATGAAAATCATATTACTTGGAGCCCCGGGTGCTGGAAAAGGCACACAGGCTGAGGTTATTAGTGAACGTTTACAGATTCCTACAATTTCAACCGGAAATATTATTCGTGAAGCGCTGAAAACCGGTACGGAAATGGGTCTTAAAGCAAAATCGTTTATGGACGCAGGTCAGCTCGTTCCTGATGATGTTGTAATCGGTATCATAAAGGAAAGACTTGCGAAAGATGACTGCCAGAACGGCTTTATCCTTGACGGTTTTCCGAGAACCATTCCTCAGGCCGAGGCTCTGGACAATATGGGTGTCGTAATTGATAAGGTTATCGACATCGAAGTAAAAGATGAAACAATCATCAACAGAATGTCCGGACGCCGTGTCTGTGAAAAGTGCGGAGCAAGCTACCATCTTGAACACAAGAAACCGTCTGTTGACGGAGTTTGCGACAAATGTGCAGGCACCCTTGTTCAGCGTAAGGATGACCATCCTGATACAGTTAAGGCTCGTCTTGAAGTGTATCACAAGGAAACCGAACCTCTTAAAGATTATTACAGCAAGCAGGGTAAGCTTGCAATAGTTGAAGGACAGAGTGAGATTGAGGAAACAACCAGTCTTATTCTTGCCGCAATAGAGGCTTAATGTATGGTAATCCTGAAAACAGCCCGTGAACTCAAAGCTATGCGAAATGCGGGCATAATTTCTTCAAGAGCCTTGCGTGAAGCAGGCAAAGCTGTTGAACCGGGCGTTTCAACACTCGAAATTGATACAATAGTCCGTAACTATATCGAGAAACAGGGGGCAACCCCTTCCTTTCTCGGATATGGCGGATTTCCTGCAAGTGCATGTATATCAGTAAATAATGTAGTCATCCATGGCATACCGAGTAAGAAAACAATTCTTAAACGAGGCGATATTGTCAGTATTGATGTCGGAGCGTATTTTGAAGGCTATCACGGCGACAACGCATGGACGTTTGCGTGTGGTGAGGTTTCAGAGGAGGCTCAGGCACTTATGAATGCAACAAGGGAAAGCCTTTTTGAAGGTATCAGACAGGCAAAACCCGGTGCAAGAACAGGTGATATTGGCAGTGCGGTTCAGGGGTATGTCGAGGCACGCAGTTACTCGGTGGTACGAGATTTCGTCGGTCACGGAGTAGGTGCGAAGCTGCATGAAGATCCAAGCGTACCAAATTACGGCACACAAGGACACGGTGTGCGACTGTTACCGGGCATGGTAATCGCCATTGAGCCAATGGTCAACCAAGGCAGTGCAAAAGTCAGAGTTCTGGACGACGGCTGGACAACAGTAACCGCCGACGGAAAACTGTCTGCTCACTTTGAACATACAGTTGCAATAACTCCGGACGGGCCGGTTATTATGACCTTGCCGGACTGATGGGGTGAATTATGCAGTTCGTAAAAGGTATGGTTGTCAGATCAAAGGCGGGTCACGATAAAGGCAGCTTTTTTGTGGTTTTAAAAGTCGAAAACGATATTGCTTACATCATTGACGGCAAAAATCGAAACACTCAAAAACCAAAAAAGAAAAAGCTGATGCACCTTTCTCCGACTTCTACTGTTCTTGATGAACAGTCAATGGGAACTGACAGTGAAATTCTAAAAACACTTTCAACTTTCAACAGCAAAGTGCAGTCTTTCATCTAAGGGGGTTATTAAATTGTCAAAACAGGATGTAATTGAGGTAGAAGGTACAGTTAAAGAAGCTCTCCCAAACGCTCAATTCAAGGTAGAACTTCAGAACGGACATATTATTCTTGCTCACATTTCCGGAAAGCTCAGAATGAACTTCATTCGTATTCTTCCGGGTGACAAGGTTACAGTAGAAATGTCACCATACGATCTTACAAAGGGTCGTATAACATGGCGTAGTAAAGAATGACCATTTTAATATGGTTTGCCTAACGAAAGGAATGATAACACAATGAAAGTCAGACCTTCAGTAAAGAAAATTTGCGAAAAGTGTAAGGTTATTAAGCGTAAGGGTAAAGTAATGGTTATCTGTGAAAACCCGAAGCACAAACAGCGTCAGGGCTAATGGCGTTATATCAATAATGGAGGTGCTAACAGAATGGCACGTATTTCAGGTGTAGATTTACCGAGAGATAAAAGAGTCGAAATCGGCTTAACTTATATTTACGGTATCGGCCGTAAAACTTCTAACGATATTCTTGCAGCAACAGGTGTTAATCCTGATACCCGTGTAAGAGATCTTACAGAAGACGATATTGCAAAGCTCAGAGAATATATCGACCACAACTGCCGTGTTGAAGGTGATCTCAGAAGAGATATTGCTTTCGATATAAAAAGACTTATTGAAATCGGCTGTTACAGAGGCATTCGTCACCGCAAGGGTCTTCCGGTAAGAGGCCAGCGTTCAAAGACTAATGCACGTACAAGAAAAGGTCCCAGAAAGACTATGGCTAACAAGAAGAAATAATCAGGGAGGAATTAACTGATGGCAGTTCAGAAGGGTGCTAAGAAGACTACTGTCCGCAGACGCCGTGAACGCAAAAACGTTGAAAAGGGTTCTGCTCACATTCAGTCAACTTTCAACAATACAATCGTAACAATATCTGACGTTCAGGGAAATGCAATTTCCTGGGCAAGTGCAGGTGAACTTGGCTTCAGAGGTTCAAGAAAATCAACTCCGTATGCCGCTCAATCAGCTGCTGAAACAGCTGCTAAGGCTGCTATGGAGCATGGTATGAAGAGCGTCGAAGTTTATGTTAAGGGTCCGGGTGCAGGACGTGAAGCTGCAATCCGTGCACTTCAGTCAGCAGGTCTTGAGGTAAGTATGATTAAAGACGTTACCCCGATTCCACACAATGGTTGTCGTCCTCCAAAGAGAAGACGTGTATAAAATATCAGGAGGTGCAGGTTTAAATGGCAGTAAACAGAGATCCAATTCTTAAAAGATGCAGATACCTTGGAATAAGCCCGGCAGTAGTCGGAATTTCAAAATCTTCAAACAGAAACCCTAACGCTAACAGCAGAAAGAAAGTTTCTGAATACGGTATGCAGCTCAAAGAAAAACAGAAACTTAAATTCATCTACGGCGTACTCGAAAAACCTTTCTTCCACTATTTTGAAATTGCTTCAAAGATGGAAGGTCAGGCTGGTAACAACCTTATTACAATTCTTGAATCAAGACTTGATAATATTGCTTTCAGAATGGGACTTGCCCTTACAAGACGTGAAGCAAGACAGCTTGTTACTCACGGTCATTTCCTCGTAAACGGCAAGAAGGTTGATATTCCGTCATACAGAGTAAAAGTCGGTGATGTAATCTCTCTCAGAGATAAGAGCAAGAGCAGTGCAAAATTCAAGGATATTCTTGAACAGACAAACGGCAGATTAACTCCTGTATGGCTTGAAGTCAACAAGGAACAGTTCTCGGCTAAGGTAGCACGTATGCCTTCTATCGAGGATGTTGACTACGAAGTTGCACCGCACCTTATCGTTGAGTTGTACTCCAAGTAATCCATTCGTTTTTTATCGGTTACACATCAGGGCGGCTTTTTGCCGCCTAATGTTAAGGAGGTTAGCTGATGATTGAGATTCAAAAGCCAAGAATAGAAACTCCCGAATTATCGGAAGACGGTAAATTTGGCAAATTCGTTGTTGAACCTTTGGAGCGTGGTTTTGGCAATACTCTCGGAAACAGTCTTCGCAGAGTGCTGCTGTCATCGCTTGAAGGTGTTGCGGTTACATCAATTATGATTGATGGAGTTCGGCATGAATTTTCAACGATTCCGGGAGTTAAGGAAGACGTTACTGCGATTGTCCTTAATATGAAAGGTCTTATCGCAAAGCTTCACTGCAACGGTCCAAAGAATGTTACAATAAATGCCGAAGGTCCGTGTATCGTTACTGCGGAATCAATTAAATGCGATGCGGAAGTAGAAATACTTAATCCGGAAATGCACATTGCCACACTTGGCGAAGGTGCTAAACTCAATATGGAGATTACACTTAACAAGGGACGTGGATATGTTCCGGCAGAACGCAACAAGGCCGAAATGGATATTAGTGCAAAACTATCCAGTCAATCAACGTTGCCATTGCCGATCGATTCAATTTATACACCTGTGATTAAAGTAAATTATACCGTTGAAAATACACGTGTAGGTCAGTTCACGGACTATGACAAACTTACACTCGATGTATGGACTAACGGCGTAATCAATGCACAGGAGGCAGTTTCACTTGCCGCTAAGGTTCTTACCGAACATCTTAACCTCTTTGTAAACCTTTCTGATAAGGGTACAAACACTGAGATTATGATTGAAAAGAACGATCAGGGCAAGGAAAAGGTACTTGAAATGACTATTGAAGAACTCGACCTTTCGGTTCGTTCATTCAACTGTCTGAAACGTGCAGGTATCAATACTGTCGAGGATCTCATCAATAAGTCGGAAGACGATATGATGAAGGTTCGTAACCTCGGACGCAAGTCACTTGAAGAGGTTGTTGAAAAACTCAACTCTCTCGGATTTTGTTTACAAACTGATGAGGAATAATTTTCCCAACACTTAACCAAAGGTAAAGGAGTGAATATCGATGCCAGGAACAAGAAAGCTCGGCAGAGAGACTGCTCATAGAACTGCTATGCTCAGAGCAATGGTAACTTTCCTTCTCGAAAACGGAAAGATTGAAACTACTGTTTCTCGTGCAAAAGAAGTCAGTGCAATGACAGAAAAATTTATCACAATAGCTAAGGTAGAAAATCTCTATAATAAGCGTCTTGCTATGTCTTTCATTACTAAGGAAGATGTTGTAAACAAGCTTTTCACAGAGATTGCTCCTAAGTATGCTGACAAGAACGGCGGCTACACAAGAATCACAAAGCTTGGTCCACGTCGTGGCGACGCTGCTGAAATGGTTATCATTGAGCTTATCTGATAAATAAAATATAAATTTTCAAAAGCCTGATGTGTGAGAACACATCAGGCTTTTTTGCATTAAAATATTGGCTCTATGTCAATAGTTGGGGTAAAACCGAAAAAATAGGAATACGAGTGGTAGCAATCAGGTTGCCACTCGTTTTTCATTTTAAGAAAATATATGTAAAATACGATTACGAAAACGTTTAAAGTTGCGATAACCG
>JAQXZA010000094.1 GCA_029226955.1 Clostridia bacterium
AATTCAAGCATTAAAATTTTTTAGATATAATATACAGATAAAATATATTTTTTTGTACAAGTGTCCAGTTTATGACATTGATTTCAGCAAAAGATTTTCAATTCTTATTGCCTGAAACAAATATATATGTTAAAATTATATAAATATTGAAATTAAGGAAGATGACAATAATGGAATATGTACTTTCTGAAAAAGTAAAAACCTTAAAGCCGTCTGCAATAAGGGAAATTTTTAAGTATGCCGCCGACCCGTCGGTTGTATCGCTTTCAGCGGGAAATCCGTCACCTGAGGCGTTTCCCGTAAAGGAAATTGCGGAAATTTCAAACGAAATTCTGACAAAAAATCCCGTAGCGGCATTACAGTACAGTGTTACCGAGGGTTATGCACCTTTGCGTGAAACAGTACGGAATTTTATGAAGAACACCTACAATATAGGCAGAGAAAATGACGAACTGATAATCACTTCGGGAGCCCAACAGGTTATGGATCTTTTTACAAAATCCACATGTAATGAGGGAGATACTGTTATATGTGAGGCACCGAGTTTTATCGGTTCGCTTAATTCGTTCCGTTCATACAATACAAGACTTTGCGGAATACCGCTTGAAAAAGACGGTATGAATATTGAGGCTCTCGAAAAGGCACTCAAAACCGAAAAAAATATACGTTTCATATATATAATTCCTAATTTTCAGAATCCGTCAGGAGTTACCACAAGCCTTGAAAAACGTAAAAAGATTTACAAGCTTGCAAAGAAATACAATGTAATGATTTTTGAAGACAACCCCTACGGTGAACTGAGAATAAGCGGCGAAAATGTTCCGTCAATCAAATCTTTTGACGAGGACGGAATTGTCGCTTATGTTGGTTCATTCTCAAAGATACTTTCACCGGGTATGCGTGTTGGATTTGTTGTTGCACCAAAGCAGATAGTTTCAAAAATGATTGTTTGCAAACAGGGACAAGATGTTCATACTAATATATGGGCTCAGATGGTTGCACACAAATTTATGACCGAATACGATTTTAACGGACATCTTGCAAACCTACGCAAAATTTATAAAAAGAAAGCCGAGTTCTGTATGGACTTGCTTGACAAATATCTTGTGCCGAACAAAATCACTTATGATAAAATCGAGGGCGGATTGTTTATATGGTGCAGACTTCCCGAAAATGTTGATATGGTTGATTTCTGCAAACAGGCGGTACAGAGAAAAGTTTGCGTCGTACCGGGCAACGCATTCCTCACAGACGAAAAAGAACAAAGTCAGTGTTTCAGAATAAATTTCTCGACACCGACAGATGAACAGCTTGAAAAAGGTATCCGTATTCTCGGAGAACTTGCAAAGGAGATATTATAATTATGACAGAAAATATGCCACAGGAAACAAAACAGGAAAAGAAAAAAGTAATATTCAGTGCCATTCAGCCGAGCGGCACAATAACTCTCGGAAACTATATTGGTGCATTGAGAAACTGGGTAAAATTACAGGACGATTATAACTGTATTTTTGCGGTTGCCGACCTTCACGCAATAACCGTAAGACAAGACCCGAAAATCTTTAAACAGAATATTCTCAATGCTTATGCACTTCTTCTTGCTTGCGGAATTGACACAGAAAAAAGTCCGTTCTTCATTCAGAGCCACGTTCACACACACGCAGAGCTTGCGTGGATTCTCAACTGCTATACACAGTTCGGTGAGCTTTCAAGAATGACTCAGTTCAAGGATAAATCACAGAAACACGCCGATAATGTAAATGCCGGTTTGTTTACTTATCCGTCACTTATGGCAGCAGATATTCTTCTTTATCAGGCTGACCTTGTTCCTGTCGGAGCAGACCAGAAACAGCACCTTGAACTTGCAAGAAATATTGCCGACAGATTTAACGGAATTTACGGCAAGACGTTCACAATTCCTGACGGATATATTTCAAAAGTCGGTTCAAGAATAATGTCATTACAAGACCCGACAAAGAAAATGTCAAAATCGGACGAAAATGTCAATGCGTGGGTTGCTGTTCTTGATAATCCCGACACAATAATGAAAAAATTCAAACGTGCCGTTACTGACTCAGAGGCTGTTGTGCGTGTTGGCGAGGGCAAAGACGGCATTAACAATCTTATTGGCATAATGAGTTCCGTAACAGGAAAAACAGCCGACGAAATAACTGTCGAATTTGAGGGCAAAGGCTACGGCGATTTCAAACAGGCTGTCGGCGAGGCTGTTGTTGAGGAGTTGCGTCCTATTCAGGAGAGATTTAACGATTATATCAAAAACAAGGACTACCTTGAAGAACAGTACAGAAAGGGTGCTGAATTTGCACTCAGAATTTCACAACGTACTCTTGACAAGGCAATGAAAAAAATCGGTTATGTTCTGAAATAATAAAAGCCTGTTTCTAAATACGGATTTTGTGTGAGGAGGTAAAGTATGGCGAAAAAAAACGTAAAGCCGAATAAGCGTGTTATGCTTATAGTAAATCCAAAGGCGGGCAACAGACTTTCTAGATTTGCTGTTTCGGATATTGCTGATTTATTTGCGAAAAATAAGTTTGAAGTAGCCATATACTTTACTTCCCTTGAATACGGTGCCGAGTATCTTGTAAAGGAACACGGTCACAAATTTGATATTATTGCCTGTTGCGGCGGTGACGGCACAGTCAACGAAATAATAAAGGGAATGATGGAAACAAACGATACTACACCTTTGGGTTATATTCCCGCCGGTACTACAAACGACCTTGCAAAAAGTCTTGGACTGAGCAAAAATATCAAGAGGGCAACAAAGAATATTATTTCCGAAAAGGCAAGACCTTTTGATGTCGGAACATTTGACGACAGCTATTTTGCATATATTGCGTCATTCGGGGCATTTACTGAGGTTTCGTACAATACACCACAGAAAGCAAAAAATATTTTCGGACACGCCGCTTATGTTTTCAGTGCAATGAAGTGTATGCACAAGATAAAATCCTACCATATCAAAGTTGAAACAGACGAGAGAAACGCTGAGGGCGATTATATTTTCGGTGCGGTGACAAATTCAACATCTGTTGCCGGTTTGTTCAGATTTGAAAGCAATATGGTAGATTTTGCTGACGGAAAATATGAGGTTCTGCTGATTAAAAAGCCGAAAGACCTTATCACAGCATTTAAAATATGTATGTCAATGATTAACAGGTCGTTTAAAAACGAAAATATTGTTTTGTTTCACGCATCACATATAAGAATTATTTCGGAAGAACCGCTTGACTGGTCGCTTGACGGCGAACATAAGCGTGGGGAAACAACTGTTGAAATTCGCAACAATCATCAGGCTATACAGATAATACGCAAAAAATTATAATAAATATCAAAAAAATCTCTCGGACTTATGATAAATCCGAGAGATTTGTATTTTATGGGGTTATTCAAATGTATGAGAATAATTCGGGGGGGTTACTAAAATTTATGGGTATGAGAATAATCAAATGTACGGGAATAAATTACTTCTGAATTACCTTGAAAGCATTATCCAAATCTTCAATAATATCGTCAATGTGTTCTGTACCGATTGAAAGACGGATTGTACTCTGATGTATGCCCTGTTCTTCAAGTTCCTTGTCATTAAGCTGTGAATGTGTTGTTGATGCCGGGTGAATTACAAGTGATTTTACATCGGCAACGTTTGCAAGAAGTGAGAATATTTCGAGGTGGTCAATGAAGTTCTTTGCTTCTTCTGCACCGCCCTTAATGTCAAATGTAAAGATTGACGCACCACCGTTTGGAAAATATTTTTCGTAAAGTGCGTGGTCAGGGTGTGTCGGCAGTGACGGGTGATTTACCTTTTCTACATAAGGACTCTTTGAAAGATAATCAACGACTTTAAGTGCGTTTTCAACGTGACGTTCAACTCTGAGTGAGAGTGTTTCAAGACCTTGCAAGAAAAGGAATGCGTGGAAAGGAGCAAGTGTTGCACCTGTGTCACGAAGAAGAATTGCACGGATTTTTGTTACAAATGCGGCTGCTCCGACATCTTTGGCAAAACTTATACCGTGATAGCTTGGGTTTGGCTCAACGAGTGACGGGAATTTTCCGCTCTTTACCCAGTCAAATTTACCGCTGTCAACGATTACACCACCGATAGCCGTACCGTGACCGCCGATAAACTTTGTTGCCGAATGAACAACAATATCAGCACCGTATTCAAACGGTCTTACAAGATAAGGTGTTGCAAAAGTATTGTCAACAACAAGCGGAATATTGTGCTTGTGTGCAATATCAGCAACAGCCTGAATATCAATAAGGTTAGCATTAGGGTTGCCGATAGTTTCTATATAAAGTGCCTTTGTGTTGTCGTCTATTGCGTCCTCAAAGACAGACGGATTGTCAGGTGTTACAAACTTTGTTGTAATGCCGTACTGTGGAAGTGTATGTTCAAAAAGGTTATAGCTGCCGCCATAAATTGTGTTAGCTGAAACAATGTTGTCGCCGGCTTGTGCGAGATTGAGAATTGTATATGTGATAGCTGCTGCACCTGATGCAACCGCAAGAGCCGCAACACCGCCTTCAAGAGCGGCAATTCTTTTTTCAAAGACATCTTGTGTAGTGTTTGTCAGTCTGCCGTAAATGTTTCCGGCATCTTTGAGTCCGAAACGGTCAGCGGCGTGCTGTGAGTTCTTGAAAACATAAGATGTTGTCTGATAAATCGGCACAGCTCTTGAATCTGTTGCCGGGTCTGCCTGTTCCTGTCCTACGTGAAGTTGAAGTGTTTCAAATTTATAATTTCTGCTCATAATAAAATACCTCGTTTTTCTTTTAATTTTAAAGTTTTAGTTTTTGTTTTGAAAAGTATAGATGTTATGAACAGCAGCACATTCGTCCGTTCCTGAAATTATGTCTTAATGATTTAAAGATTACATACATAAAATGTGCCTCCTTGAATTTAAATAATTCATATATGTTTAGTATGCTTTTAGTATATATCAAAACTCCTATTTTGTCAATAGGTTTTATAATATTTTTTAAAAATTTAACAGATATGTGTTTGCTATATTATTCAGTTGAGTTTTTATTTCGGAAAATGGACGGTTTAAGTCTAATGTACTGACGATAATTTGATTTCCGCTCATATTATATACGTTGTTGTCAGGATAAATTTCTTCATCTGTTTTTGCGTAAAGCAGCATACCTTTAATATTTTTTGATATATAACAGGGATTTGCGGCTGTATTTTTTACATAAGTGAAAATTTGATATAAATTGGCTGAACGGATAGTATTTTTATTATAATGACTTGTTGTTATATGCTGGTAATATTTTGCGTCTATTATTAAAACATTGTTTTTATATGAAAGCATTACATCTGACTGCATAACAGGCAACATATTATCAGTATTAACATTTTCGTCTAACTGCCAGGGAATTTGCGGAGAATGAATTTTTATCATAGGAAATTCTTTGCGGTAATATTCCAATATAAATTTCTCATATAATCTGCACATTCTTTGTTCATCAAGAAAATCTGTCAATACACTTGTACCGTCACTTTTGCTTTGTAGAAGACCTTTAATAACGAGCCAACAAACAGATATTAACATTCTGTATGTCTGATTGTTTTTATTATAATGTATTTTCCAATTTATAGAATGTAAATCAATAATATCAACATTATTAAAATAACACATTAACTTTTTCAGTTCTTTTTTTCGTTTGCCTGATATATTCGATTTTGAGCTTATAAGCATTTTAACCGTAGATTTTATTATCCTGTTAAGATAGCAATTTTCAGAAAAATCATTATAAATGCAAATTACCTGTTTGTTTATTAAAGTATTTTTGTTAATAGATTCAGATAGGTTTATTTTGCCGTGTACGGTTGATGAACATTCGGAATTTTCTATGTAATCGTGTCTTAATCCAATTTTAATTTGATTTGATATTCCGTTTATCAATATTTGAGAACACAAGTCTGCTGTATTCTCAAATTTTTCAGTAGCAATTTTTTTATATCCTTGTTCATTCAATATCTTAAATGCGTATGACAGCATATAATAAATATTTCTAATCTCTATCAATCAACTGCACCTCTTAATTTTTCACTCCAAACAGCTATATTTTCAGGTTCATCAAACCAATATTCTTTTATTAAAGGTATAAGTTCATATTCAACAATGTGTGAAAGACAATTTTCATCAATATCAGTTGCTTTAAGGTTGCAAAAATAACTGTGTCCTATGCAAAATCCCTCTCCTAAGGATTCATCTTCTTTAATTTTATCATTAAGACTTTCAACACAATCAATTAACCTGTTGAACTTATCATTGTGTAAGTCGTTTTGATATGATTTAAAACCATTGGTATCAAAAGCTGGTTTAATATCGAAAAAAGCAAATCTTCTGCGAAGGGCATAATCAAGAATGGCAAGACTTCTATCGGCTGTGTTCATTGTACCGATAATATACAGATTTTCAGGTACACTGAAATTTTCATTTTTATTGTATAAAAGTGGAACCTGATAATCAGAACCACGTTTATCCTTTTCAATAAGCATAAACAATTCACCAAAAATTTTGCTTATGTTGCCTCTGTTTATTTCATCAATTATAAAAAAATAAGGTTTGCCACTATTATCTTCTTCTGCTTTTTTGCAAAAATCATAAAATACACCGGTTTTCACTTCAAACCCATCTTTTACAGGACGATACCCCATAATAAAATCTTCATAAGAATAATTTTGATGAAACTGTATGGTGATAATACGTTCGTTGTCTTCTACGCCCATATAAGCGTAAGCTAATTTTTTTGCAATATAAGTTTTTCCAACACCTGGTGATCCTTGTAGTATCACATTCTTTTTATTCTTTATCAAATATTGTAATGAATTATAGCTTTTTTCATCGAAATATACTTCATTCATAAACTTATCTTTTGTGTATTTATTACTATATTTTTCCAGATTTTCAAAATGAGCATATAGTGGTATATGGCTAAGGTCTATATGGTCAAGTGCTTCTGATAATTCGTCACGAAGTTTCCAAAGATAAGTGCCGTCTGCTGAATTGTCTGTTTTGTGTTGAATAAATAGTATTACATTCCAAAATCCAATACGGGAGTCAACTTTTGGATTGGTGTCAATTCCCAGTTTATCAACACCTATTTTTTTAACAATTCTTTTTGCTATTGATGATGAAACACTGTTATAAAAATAAGCTGTTTTACCGTATTTTTGTGAGAGCTGCTTGCAAGACGCAACACCGCCAAAATCCTTAATTCGTTTCATCAGTTCTAATCCGTTTATATCAAATATGTCTTTATCGTTGAGAAGTTCTATCCAATCGTCAACAGAAAGACCGGGAGTATATTTACTTCCAATCCAGTCTTCACATTTATCAGATTCGTTTTTATAAAGCCAGGCACAGTATGACATTTCAGGAAAAGTTTTGTATTGATATTTTCCGCTGTCAAATTCTTTTTTGAGAATATCGCATATTTCAAGATATTCAATAGCTGACGGCAGTTTTTGTGTTTTTGAAGAAAGTATATTAGTAGTATCCTTTAAAAATACATTTGGTTGAGTAATGTATTGCCTGTTTGTTGAATCAAGTGATACAAAATAGTACGGTCTTATCCAAAATAATCCCATTGTAATATTCCATTTTGAACAAGATTGATGTATTACCTTATCGTAAATATCGCAAAAGTTATTTGTATTTTCTTCCGAATTATTTTCAGATAGTATAATTGCCGAGTTAAAAAGTTTCCATAGGTTATTTATGTCATCTTTTCCTCTGTTATCAGCAAAAGCAAAAAAATTTGATTTCTGCGGATTTAAAACCGGAATCCCGTCAAATTTACTTGGTATTTTTGATTGTACGGAAAATTCTTTTGCAATTACTTTAATAAACTTGGTACGCTTTATATTTGTGAGTTTTTTATTAAAGATACCAAATATGGTAAACGGGTCAATATCAATTATTGTATTATCTTTTTCTAATTTTGGAAAGGGAAGTTCGTTTTCCGAAAATGCTTTTTGTAATTTGTTGAGAAGTTCTCTCCTGTTATTTGTATATTTTACAAGTATATCGGCAAATTCTGAGTAAAATTCTATCCATTCAATATTCATATTTACACATCCTTTGTAAAACTATAATTTTATTATAACATAGTGATATATTTTTTGATAGTTTGAAACTAAATTTTTTTCAAATCAATGCTGAAAAACAATTTGCCTTTTCTTGATTTTCCGCTATTTATAGGGTATAATAATATCAAATCAGGATTTAGTAAATCGTGATTTGATATTCGGAGGTGCTTTATATGTTTATAGGACGAGAAACAGAACTTGCTTTTCTTAAAGATAAATATGACGACCCACAAGGTCAGCTTATTGTTCTGTATGGCAGACGGCGTGTCGGAAAAACAGAAACTTTGAGGGAATTTTGTAAAGGCAAACCCCATATTTTTTATTCCTGTACGCAAAGTACAGACAAAGTACAGCTTGCTAAATTTTCAAAACAGCTTTTAAAGGAAAATATACCGGCAAAACAGTATATATCCGAATTTTCTGACTGGGAAAGTGCTTTTCGTTCTATTCTTGATTTGCCGTATGGTGATAGTAAAAAGCTGATTGTTATTGATGAATTTCCCTATATGTGCAAAGGCAATAATAGTATTCCGTCAATTCTTCAATATCTTTGGGATTCTGAGTTCAAAGACCGTAATGTTATGATAATTCTTTGCGGAAGTTCAATGAGTTTTATAGAAAAAGACCTTCTTGCCGAAAAAAATCCTCTGTATGGCAGAGCAACAGGAATTTATAAAATGACTGAGATGGGATTCTATGACGCAGTAAAGTTTTTCTCCGACTACTCCGACAGGGATAAAGTTCTGGCATATTCAATTCTTGGCGGTATTCCGCATTATCTCAGACAGTTTAACCCGAAACTTTCTCTTGCTGAAAATATAAAGAAAAATATTCTCAGTAAAGGCTGTGTTTTATATAGCGAGGTGGATTTTCTTCTTCATCAGGAACTTCGTGAAACACCGATATATAATTCTATCATTGAAACGGTTGCACTTGGCAGCACAAAACTGAACGATATAAGTCAGAAATCGCTTGTTGACGATGCTTCAAAGACAAGCGTATATCTGAAAAATCTTATTGAACTTGGTATAGTCAGACGGGAATTTTCCGTTGACTCCAAAATAAAGGAAAAATCAAACGCAAACAGAGGAACATATCGTCTTACGGATAACTTTTTCAGATTCTGGTATTCATTCGGTTTTACGAATATTTCACAGCTTGAAGACGGTGATACAGAGGGTGTATATAATTATGTTGTTGAACCGGCATTGCACGAATTTGCGTCATTTGCTTTTGAAGATGTGTGCAAAGAATTTGTGAGAGAACTGCAAAAGGCGGATAAACTTCCGTTCAGATATTACAAAATGGGTCGTTGGACAGGAAAAACAACTGTCCGTGATAAAAATACATCAAACGGACTCAGAACAGCGGAAACGGAAATTGATTTGCTCGGCATAGGGAGAAATGAAGAAAAATATCTTGTCGGTGAATGTAAATTCAAAAATACACCGTTTGATTATTCAGATTATCTCGATACAAAGGCAAAACTGACACCTTTAAAGGACAAGGCAGAGTTCTATTATGCACTGTTTTCAGAATCGGGTTTTGATGAAAAGGTTATCAGAGAATCCGAAAGTACGGATAATATACGGCTTTATGACCTGAAAGAAATCGTTAATTATAAATGATGATATTTTTCAAATCTCTGTTTGCATTGGTATGTAAATTAAGGTATAATAGTAACACCGAAATAAAAGATGAAAGGAAATATATAAATGAACTGGACAGAAATTGTTGCCGAAGTTCCTGCAAAGGATATTGAAACAGCGGGAAACATTGCACAGATGACAGTGCCTTACGGAATTTATATCGAGGACTATTCAAATCTTGAACAGGAAGTCCTTGAAATTGCAAACATTGACCTTATTGACGAGGAATTACTCAAACAGGACAGAACAAAGGGCAAAATTCATATTTACATCAGCCCCGAGGATAATCCGACGGAGGCAATCTCGTTTTTGAGAGAGCGTTTTCAGGCGGAAAACATAGAGTATAAAATTTATTCCGACGATTGTGATGCTGAAAGCTGTCTTGAAAACTGGAAGAAATATTTTAACCCTATGAAAGTCGGCGAAAAACTCCTTATTCGTCCTGTATGGCGTGACGATTATAACGCTGAGGGCAGAATTGTGCTTAATCTTGAACCCGGACTTGCTTTCGGGACAGGAACGCACGAAACAACAAGACTTTGCCTTGAAGCACTCGAAAAGCATATATTTAAAGGTGCAAAAATGCTTGATGTAGGTTGCGGCAGTGGAATACTCTCCGTTGCGGGATTGCTTTTGGGTGCAGAGTCGGCAACAGGAATTGACATTGACGAAATGGCGGTTAAAGCGTCAAAGGAAAATGCAAAGCTAAACAATGTTCAGGACAGATACACAGGAATAAAAGGCAACCTCGCCGATGAAGTAAACGGAGTTTTTGATGTAATAACGGCAAACATTGTTGCCGACGCAATAATTATGCTTTCGGGCGATATAGAAAAGCATATGAACGAAAAAACCGTATATATTATGAGCGGAATTATCGACACACGACTTGATGATGTTCTGTCAGCACTTCCTGAGTCGCTTGAAGTTGTTGAACAGTATGAGGACAAGGGCTGGCTTTGTCTTGTCGCTGTAAAAAAATCATAAAATTTTCTTATACAATGTAAAAGTAATGGATAATTCCTGATAAGAATTATTTCGCCTGACTGAGTGATAAAATAGCATATATATAATTTTATTTTTTGGAGGTCGTACTATGAAAAACAAAAAGAACAATACTTCCAATCTGGTATTTTCAGCGTTTCTTGTTATAGCGTTTGTAATTTGTGCATATTTCTTTTCGGGTATCGTCACAACATCAACAGGAATGAACGATACGGTTAAAACTTTGCTTATGGCATTGATTTTTGTTGTGTTCGGACTTTTCCTGTTCTATGCAACAAGAGTAGGCGACGGCAAACAGGTAAAGCGTTTTTCACTTGCAACGTTGATTATAATGGATATTCCGGCACTGTACATAATTATTGCGTCAGCGGCACAGGGACTTCCGTTTTCATCACAGATTGCCTCTTGTCCGACAATAATATATCTTGCCGCTGTTACGCTCGGATACGGTATTCCTTATACATTCCTTAGCGGATATGAACAACAGCCTTATGATGAAAAAACCGACAACGAAGATAACACCACCGAAAATGATGAAACTGATGAATTTGACGGCATAAAAGATATTGATGAAAATGCAGAAATAAATGATGATAATAACGGTTCAGACGAGGAAAACTAAAAACAAAAAATAAAGTGAGGAATACAAAATGTCAGAATGTACACATAATTGTGATACCTGTGGAGAAAACTGTTCGTCAAGAGAGGGCGGTCAGCCACAGGATTTTACGGCAAAACTTAATCAATACAGTTCGGTAAAAAAAGTTATAGGAGTTGTCAGCGGCAAGGGCGGAGTAGGCAAGTCCCTTGTTACATCACTGCTTGCCGTTATGTTCAATCGTAAAGGCTATCATACGGCAGTTCTTGACGCAGACGTAACAGGCCCGTCAATACCAAAGGTTTTCGGTCTTACACAAAAGGCAGTAGGTTCTGAGGACGGAATATTCCCTGTTACAACAGGAACAGGCATAGACGTAATGTCTGTAAATCTTCTTTTACCGAATGAAACAGACCCTGTTGTATGGAGAGGACCAATTATTGCCGGAACAGTAAAACAGTTCTGGTCAGATGTAATATGGCAGAATGTTGACTATATGTTTGTTGATATGCCGCCCGGAACAGGCGATGTTCCTCTTACCGTATATCAGTCAATTCAGCTTGACGGAATAGTTATTGTGACATCACCACAGGAACTTGTTTCAATGATTGTTGCAAAGGCTGTAAAAATGGCAAAGATGATGAATATTCGGACTCTTGGAATTATTGAGAATATGAGCTATTTTGAATGTCCCGACTGCAAAAAGAAATTTTATCCTTTCGGTGAAAGCAACCTTGAACAAACAGCAAAAGAATATGACCTTGATATTCTTGCAAGATTTCCTATTGACCCGGCTAACGCAAAGGCTTGTGACGAGGGAAGAATAGAATCCGTTGAAAACAAGGCGGCGTCAGAGGCTGCTGACAAGATTGAGGCAAAATTCAAAAAAGACTGATAATTGAAAACAACGAACCCCGATTACAGATAATGCAATCGGGGTTCGCTGCTTTTTAGGAGGAATGTATATGAAGTAAACTTATAATCAATATTATGTTCTTATTCTTCAAAGAAGAATAAATCTTCAAATTTTTTATCAAGTGCAATACAAAGAAGTAATGCAAGTTTTGCACTCGGACAAAACTGGTTGTTTTCGATTGAACTTATTGTCTGACGTGAAACGCCGACCATTTCCGCAAGCTCACCCTGAGAAATTCTTTTTTCGGCTCGTGCAACACGAAGTCGGTTCTGAAATACTATCTCTCCCATCAGATGTCCACCATAAAGAAAAAAGCAGTACAGACTATTGCTATAATTCCGGTCACAATTCCGGATATAAGGTATAAAGGTTTTCTGAGATTTTTGTACTGATACAGAAAGGTTGTACACAGATAAGCGGTTATTATTGCAACAAACTCATAAAATTTCTGTCCGTGAAAAGCCTTATATACACTGAACACAAGACACAGTATTCCGACAACAACAGCTCCCAGTCCGAAAGATGTGTTATAGATACGTTGTTCACGTTCATCAAGACCGCTGTGCTTGTTTTTTTCGAGAATTTCTTTTTTGTCCATTGAGTAAGCCCTCCGAAAAAAAGCGGAACACAAAACAAATTACGACAAAACAATCAATAATTTATCTTGTGTTTATATATTATCATACGCTTTTATGTTTGTCAAGTATTCTTGACAATTTTTCTTTTAAACTTGTCAAATTTCTAAAAATACTGGATTTTTTAATAGGAAAAGAACAGATATAAATTTTATAAGATGAAAGACAATAAATATTCAGACATATTATTTATAGGAATGGTTTTCTTAAAAATGTTTCCCTTGAATACTTGATGTTGCTGTGATAAAATAAAATCGAACTGACAACAATCTGAAAGGGAGTAGCTTCTATGAAACTCGAACAGCTTCTTACAAGACTTAACTATACAATCGTCAGCGGAAATACTGACATAGAAATAAGTGACGTTATTTACGATTCAAGAAAAGCCTGTAAAGACTGCGTTTTTGTTTGTCTTAAAGGTGCTAATCTTGACAGCCATAAATTTGCACAGAGTGCCGTTGACAGTGGTGCAGTTGCCGTTGTTGTAAGTGAAGATATTGAAATAAATAATGCAACGGTTATTAAAGTTAATGACACAAGAAAGGCTCTTGCGTTTATGTCGGCAGAGTATTTTGGCAATCCTGCGGAAGAACTCACAACAATCGGCATAACAGGCACAAAGGGCAAGACTACAACAGCGTCAATGATTCATTCAATCCTTGAAAAAGGCGGATATAAAACGGGCATAATAGGCACACTCGGAATTATTATCGGTGACGAGCTTATCAAAACTTCAAACACAACACCTGAATCATACGAAATTCAACAGGCTATGCGGAAAATGATTGATAAGGGCTGTAAGTGTGTTGTTATGGAGGCTTCTTCACTCGGTCTTAAATGGCACAGAACAGACGGATTTATTTTTGACTATGGTGTGTTTACAAACTTTTCTCACGACCATATCGGCGGTGACGAACACGCAAGTATGGAAGAATACCTTGAATGTAAATCAATGCTTTTCAGACAGTGTACAACAGGAATAATCAATATTGATGATGAAAATGCCGAAAACATAATCAAAAACCATACCTGTTCAATAGAAACATACGGTTTCAGCGAAAAAGCACAGCTCAGAGCCTCAGATGATGAACTTATTTCAAAGCCGGGTTATCTTGGTGTGAGATTTAATGTCAGCGGTAAACTGAATATGACGGCTGATGTCGATATTCCCGGAAAATTCACTGTATATAATGCACTTTCGGCAATAGCTGTTTGTATGCACTTTAATCTTACAAAAGAACAGATTTTTGACGGTCTTAACGAAGTAAAGGTCAAGGGCAGAGTTGAACCCGTAAAAATTCCGGGCAATTTTACACTTCTGATTGACTATGCACACAATGCCGTAAGTATGGAAAATATCCTTGAAACCTTGCGTGAATATAAGCCGAAACGTCTTGTAACGCTTTTCGGTGCGGGCGGAAACCGTCCACGTGACAGAAGATATGAAATGGGTGAAATTTCGGGCAAGCTGTCGGACCTTTCTGTTATTACTGAGGATAATTCACGCTTTGAAAATGTAATGGACATTATCGAGGACATAAAAGTCGGCATAAACAAAACAAACGGCAAATATGTTGTAATTCCAGACAGAACAGACGCAATACGCTATTGTATTGAGAACGCACAGGACGGCGATATTATTGTTCTTGCGGGAAAAGGACACGAGGATTATCAGGACAAAAACGGCAAGAAAACTCACTATGATGAACGTGAAGTAATTGCCGACATAATCGGTAAATAACGGAGAGTAAAAAAATGAAAAGTATTACAGTTAAAGAAATTGCGGAAGTTGTCGGCGGAAAGATTTTATGCGGTGATGAAAATACTGTTATAACGAATATACAGTATGACAGCCGTTCAGTTACAGAGGGTTCGCTTTTTGTTCCAATAAGGGGTGCAAGGGTTGACGCACACAGATTTATTGAGGATTGTCTTACAGCCGGTGCGTCAGCAACTCTTACCGAAAACAATGCACCGTCTGAGGCAGTGAAACCGTATATTAAAGTTGATGATACACTTAAAGCATTACAGACTCTTGCGGCTTGGTATCGCAGACAATTTACGCTTAAACTTGTCGGGGTAACGGGCAGTGTCGGCAAAACAAGTACAAAGGAAATGATTGCCGCTGCATTGTCACAGGGTTTTGATGTTATGAAAACTCAGGGCAATAAAAACAGTCAGATTGGTATGCCTATGACAATGTTCGATATTGAGGAACATAATAATGCCGCCGTTATTGAAATGGGTATGAGTGAATTTGGCGAGATGGACAGACTTTGCGATATTGCCCGTCCGAATATTGCAGTTATGACAAATATCGGAAAAGCACATATAGAAAACCTGAAAACCCAACAGAACATTATGTCCGAAAAACTGAAAATTACAAAGCATTTTGATGAAAACGGAGTGTTGTTCTTAAACGGTGATGATGTTCTTTTAAAGACACTTCATAACAATCAGAAATTCAGAACAGTTACTTTCGGACTCGGAACAGATTGTGATTATTATGCCGATAATATAAAAACAGAGGGATTTAACACAATATTTACCGCACACAGAAACGGTAAAAGTACAGTCTTTGAAATTCTTGCACTTGGCGTACACAGTGTTAAAAATGCCCTTGTTGCCATTGCAATAGGCGAAACGCTCGGACTTGATGACGCAACAATTCAAAAAGGACTTTTAACCTACAAAAACGCACCTATGCGTCAGCAGATACACAAAATGCAAAATTATGTACTTATTGACGACAGCTACAATGCAAGCCCTGAGGCAACAAAGGTTTCACTTGATGTTATGAAAAGCATTGCAAAAGGCAAAACAATAGCCGTTCTTGCCGATATGCTTGAACTCGGTGACGAGGCACAGCGTGAACATTACGGAGTAGGAAAATATCTTGCACAGCTTGGCACAGATTGCCTTATTACAGTTGGTGAACTTTCAAGAAATACCGCAAACGGTGCCGCTGAAAACGGAAACACATCAGTAAAAAGTTTTGACAATAATTCCGACGCATACGATTATTTATGTACTGTTCTTGAAAAGGACTGTACGGTTCTTATCAAGGGTTCAAGAGGTATGCACACTGACGAAATTGTCAAAAAACTGCTCGAAAAAGATAAAACAACCGAATAACAGGTTTTGTTACAAAGGAGAGTTTTAGTGTTACCGTATTTTGATTTATTCGGCATAAAAATTTCGTCATACGGACTTTGTGCCATTATCGGAGCAGTGGCGGCGGTGATATTGGTGTGGTTTTCGACAAGAAAACGCACAGACATAAACCGTGTTCAGCTTGTAAATATCCCGATTATAGCAATGTTTGGAGTGTTTGTTGGGGCACATCTTCTGTATGCAGTTACTCAGATACATTACCTTGCTTTTATTTTTGAAAGTCCCGAAAAAGTCTTTGCGTCTTGGGAATTGTTTTTCGGCTGGTTCGGTGTTGTATTCGGTGGAATGGTGTTTTACGGCGGATTTATCGGTGGTTTGCTTGCCGCTTTGATTTACTGCAAAGCAATGAAACTTGATTTTATGTTTTATGCTGATATTTATGTTCCGGCAATTCCGCTGTTTCACGCTTTTGGACGGATAGGCTGTTTTCTGGGCGGCTGTTGTTATGGTATTGAGAGTCATTTTGGAGTTATGTATAACGGTGTTGAGCGTTTTCCTGTACAGATTATTGAATGTGTGTGCAATCTTCTTCTTGTACGTTTGCTTTTTTATCTCAGCAAAAAAAATCTTAAAAAAGGCACACTTTTGTCATTGTACCTGATTATTTACCCTGTTATAAGATTTACGCTTGAATTTTTCAGGGGCGATGAAATAAGAGGATTTTTGTTCGGAATTTCAACTTCTCAATGGATAAGTATTGCACTGTTTATTGCGGGAGTTATAATGATGTTTAAATTATATTCCAAAAATATGCACAAAAAAGACACTTCTCACGAAAACAGCACAATATAAAGTGAAAAATCAGGAAGTATGGTAAGCAATAATATAAAAAATATTAAAATAGGCATTTACACTTTATAAAAATTATGATATAATGATTATATAAAGTGGTAATCTCTTAAAGGTAGATGATTATTTACATAAAGCAAGCAGAAAAATCATTAAATA
>JAQXZA010000095.1 GCA_029226955.1 Clostridia bacterium
AAATCTCCTTTTGACAAATACAAATAATTCATCTCATACCGTCATAAGAACAGGAGCGTAACTATGAAAACAGGAATTAAAATAATATTTACAGCAATTATTTCGGCAGCACTTTTGTGCGGCTGTAATAACACAGCAAAAAATCCTACATCATCAGACGAAAGTTCCAATACGGTTTCATACATATCCACCAACGAAAGCAGTATTCAGCAAAGCACCGACAACAGCATTGTGACGGAATCAACCTCAACCGAACCTTCCGAAAGCAAGGTTTCTGAAACAACCTCTGAGCCTACTTCCGAACCTGTTTCCGAAACGACTTCCGAACCAACACCCGAAAGCAGTATTACGGAAAGTTCCTACGAAATTTCAGTCGTCAGCACTCCTGAAAGTTCCGTAACTTCCACTGAAACATCTTCTTATGTGCCACCCGAATACAACTTTAAAGACAAATACTTTGTAAATAAACTTGATGAGCGTATGCTGAAAAACTTCACTTATGCTTACAGTGCAGTATCAAATTTTCAGCGTTCCGTCACCTTTGAAAAAACGATAACGTCAGATGAACTTGATACAATTATGTTTCTGCTCAATTATGACTGTCCCGAGCTTATACAGATTTCGGGCGACTATTTCCCCGTATATAGTAATTTTGAAGAAGGCACTGTTTCAGGTGTCGGCTTTTCATACATTATGGACAAAAAGCAATACAAAAAAGCAAGCAGTAAACTTGATAACCTGTTTGAAAAAATCAAGAAAAACACCAACGGAAAAACCGAACTTGAAAAAGAAAAATATGTCTATGACTATATTTTCAATAACTGCATTTACAACGAAACCGATACAATGTCGGGTTCAGCTTATGGTGCATTGATTAACCATAAGGGACGTTGTGAGGCAATATGCAAATCGTTTATGTGGTGTATGCGTGAACTCGGCATTGAATGTATGTCCGTTTCGGGCGACCAGAACTGGAACACCGAGTCGCTTTATGCAAGTCATTCGTGGAATATCGTAAAAATCAATGGAGAATATTATCATCTTGACATAACGGTTGACAAAGTTCAGCTTGAAAATGGCGAAAAATATCCGGCGAATTACGGATTTTTCAATGTCAACGACAGCTTTGTAAGCAAGGGACGCAAAATCAACAATATATTTACTTCTCTCGGAGTGCCTCAGTGTACCGCTGTCAAAGACAACTATCATATTTTGAACGGACTTTATATTGACGCAACAAACAACAATGTCAAAGACGAGTTTTACTCTGTTCTCGGCGAAAAATTCAGCAGTGGTTCTGACAGTATTTCAATCAAATTCAAATATCCGTCGGCATTTGAAAAGATATGCAATAACTGCGATAACTGGATAAAGGACTGTCTTAACAATATATCGGGACAGCCGTTTGACTATATCTATTATACCGACGATTTTTCAAACACAATCACCATATCAGTCAAAATAAAAGAATAATTTTTATCTCAACTCAAAAAACGCATACAGCACTGAAATTTGTGCCGTATGCGTTTTTGCTGTTATAAAAAGGAGTAGTACATAAAATTACTTTTCGCTGTAAAGTTCTGTTGAAAGGTATCTTTCACCTGTATCAGGGAGAATTACAACTATGTTCTTGCCGGCGTTTTCAGGTCTTTGTGCAATCTGAATTGCCGCCCAAAGAGCCGCACCGCTTGAAATACCTACCAATGCACCCTCAGTGTGTGCAAAACTTCTTCCGGCTTTGAAAGCCGCCTCATTAGGAACTTTTATAATTTCATCATAAATATTAGTGTCAAGTGTCTGCGGAACAAATCCGGCACCGATACCCTGAATTTTATGCGGGCCAGCCTTACCCTCAGAAAGAACCGGTGATGATTCAGGTTCAACAGCAATAACCTTTACATCAGGATTTTTTGATTTAAGATACTTGCCGGCACCGCTGAGTGTTCCGCCTGTACCTACACCGGCGATAAAGAAATCAACTTTTCCGTCAGTATCTTCCCATATTTCAGGGCCTGTTGTTTCAAAATGTGCCTGTGGGTTTGCGGCGTTAACGAACTGACCGAGAATAACCGAACCTTCAATTTCCTTGTTAAGTTCGTCAGCCTTTGCAATAGCACCCTTCATACCCTTTGAACCGTCTGTGAGTACAATTTCAGCACCGTGAGCTTTAAGGAGGTTTCTTCTTTCAATACTCATTGTTTCAGGCATTGTCATAATTGCCCTGTAACCCTTTGCCGCCGCAACGAGTGCAAGACCGATACCTGTGTTACCGCTTGTTGGCTCAATAATTGTTGCACCCTCTTTGAGAATACCCTTTTTCTCAGCGTCCTCAATCATTGCCTTTGCGATTCTGTCCTTGATACTTCCGGCGGGATTGAAATATTCCAGCTTTGCAAGAATGTTTGCATTTACGTTGTTTTCTTTGATAAAGTTGTTTGCTTTGAGTATAGGTGTTTTACCTACAAGGTCGAGAATACTTTCATAAACTTTTGACATAATAATACACTCCTTGAAATTTAAAAATTTGATTTTAAGTTTTAGTTTTTAGTTTTTGATTTTAATAATACAAGGTCAACATCGACGAAGTACCCTGTTTTGAGTCAGTAATTTCATTGCTTTCCCTCAATTCATACTAATTCTATATGTTTTGGTGTATTTATAATATATCACTTATTTTCGCTTATGTCAAGCACTAATTGCCAATTTTTTAAAATTTTTTACTTTGCACTCCTGAAAAGTTCCGTTGACGGCGGAAAATAAGTCAGTCCAATCATAAGTGCCGCAACACCGAGAAAAAGAATAACCGCCGGAATATTCATATAATGCCTGACATCATTTTCGTTTTTTATCCGCTTATATCTTATATAAAACGAAACAGCAACCGAAACAATAAAAATCAGAATATCAATAAAAACAACGCTTTTTCCGATAATACTGCTGTACAAATAAAACGCAATGGGTATAAATATCAACCCATACAGCACACCGACAAAATCCGAAAACAAAAAGCCTTTTATATATCTTCCGTAAACGATAAATTCAACTATAACAAAAAACATAAACGGAAAAAAAAGCAGTTTTAAATGTTCCCATACGCTTTCGTTCACAGGTACAAAAGCACCGATTATACTGTTATTTCCGCACCATTCATACAAATAATGATTTATTGTTCCGAGAATACACACAACAAAAAATCCTGTCACACTCCACCAGAATGTCCGTTCTTTCAGCAAAAAAATCACCCCCGACAGCAATATATGCAAAAATCTAATTCGTAATGCGTAATGCGTAATTCGTAATTGCGTTCAGAGTTATTGCTATGGTTCAGTCATTTTCCGCCCCATAAATAATTCTGCACTCTGCATTCTGCATTTTACATTCATCACTCCACTCTCCACTCTCCACACTAAAAAAAGCCCCCCGAAAAAACGAGGAGCTTGGTTTATGGTTAAGTTTTTGAATTTTTGAATCAGTCGAGGAAGTCTTTAAGTTTTTTGCTGCGGCTCGGGTGACGGAGTTTTCTGAGAGCCTTTGCCTCAATCTGTCTGATACGTTCTCTTGTAACGTGGAAAACCTCGCCTACTTCTTCAAGAGTGCGTGAACGTCCGTCTTCAAGTCCAAAACGAAGTCTTAACACTCTTTCCTCTCTCGGTGTAAGTGTTGAGAGAACCTCAGAAAGCTGTTCTTTGAGAAGTGTGTGTGACGCTGCGTCCTGTGGTGCAGGAGCGTCATCATCAGGGATAAAGTCACCAAGATGGCTGTCCTCTTCCTCACCGATAGGCGTTTCAAGTGAAACAGGCTCTTGTGCAACACGCATAATTTCACGAACCTTGTCGGTCGGCATATTCAGAACCTCAGCAATTTCTTCGGCACTCGGTTCGTGACCGTTCTGGTGCAAAAGCATACTTGAAACCTTTTTGACTTTGTTTATTGTTTCAACCATATGAACAGGAATACGTATTGTTCTTGCCTGGTCTGCAATAGCCCTTGTAATAGCCTGACGAATCCACCACGTTGCGTATGTCGAGAATTTAAAACCTTTGGTGTAGTCGAATTTTTCAACTGCTTTTATAAGACCGAGATTGCCCTCCTGAATAAGATCAAGAAAGTGCATACCACGACCAAGGTATCTTTTTGCAATACTTACAACAAGACGAAGGTTAGCCTCTGAAAGACGCTTTTTTGCGGCAACATCACCATCAGCAATTCTTATTGCAAGGTCAAGTTCTTCATCAGGAGTCAGAAGTGGAACTCTGCCTATTTCTTTAAGATAAATTTTTACAGGGTCGTCGATAGCGATATTTTCGGTCATTGTTTCCGTATCAACATCATCATCGCCTGTAATATCACCTGACGCAATAGATGATAACTCAACATCATCAAGCATAATGTCATCAATGTTTTCTACTATTACAACACCGTTTGTTTCGAGTGCGTCATAGAATTTTTCAAGCTGTTCAGGGTCAATATCCATTTCCCCTATTGCGTCCAGAATTTCCTTGTTTGTGAGCTGTCCCTTTACCTTGCCCATTTCCATAAGATCTCTGAGAACTGTTTTTTTGTCCGGCTGTGCTGTGTTCATCATAATAATTCCTCCTGTTATTTCTTTTTTTCCTTCATCTTTCGGAGCTGTTCCATAAGCGTTTGTGTATCCGCCTGTGCTATCTGTTCGGGTGTCAGTTTATTCGCCTCCTCATCAAGCACAGTAAGATATTCTTCTGCCGCACGTAAAGAGTCATTTTCACGTGGGTGAGCGACAAGAATTTTTGCTATCTGACTCATTTCGTCATTTGAAAACTCTCCTGAAATATCGGTAAGACTAATATCCTTTCCTTCAAGCACACGTGTTCTTATAACATCATAAACTTTGCGGTTAAATGATGTAATGAACTTTTCGGGCGGTGTTTTTGAACATATAGTATTTGCAGTATCGGGGTTAAATATCAAAAGTGCAATCAAAGCCTCCTCAGCATTTGCCGCCCGGAGATTATAGGATTTTTCAGTGTTGATTTTATCATTTATTGCTGATATACTGTTGTGTATTTCACGCTGTTCCTTTTTTGCCGCCTGTCTGGTGTTTTGTCTGTTATAGCGTGACACCTGTTGTCTTATTGCGTTTTTTTCAACATTAAGTCCCTGTGCAAGAGATGATATATAAATATCCTGTTCAATGCTGTTGTCGAGGGAGGCAATAATTTTTGCCGACTCGGTGAGAAATTCTACACGTTGCTGTGTTATATCAGTATTATAGTTCATTCTCAGCTTTTGCAGTCTGTATTCAACATCATTTCCGCATTTTTCAAGTAACATTCTGAAACGTGTACTTCCCTGTTCACCGTGTGACTTTATGTATTCGTCAGGATCTTTGCCGTCGGGAACGGTAAGAACCTTTATATTAAGTCCTGTCGGGCGAAGAATTGAAATTGCCCTTGCCGTTGCCTTTTGTCCTGCCTCGTCAGCGTCATAGCATATCACGACTTCATCACAATAGCGTTTTATGATTAAAGCCTGTTCCTGTGTAAGAGATGTACCGAGAGTAGCTATTGCATTTTCAAAGCCAGCCTGATGAAGTGCGATAACGTCCATATATCCCTCAACAAGAATAAGTTGTCCGTTTGCCTTGTTTTTTGCAAACTGTAAGGCAAACAAATTGTGGCTTTTGCTGAATACGGGAGTATCAGACGTATTTAGATATTTCGGCTTTATGTCCGACATTATTCGTCCGCCGAATGCAATAACGTTTCCACGCAAATCAATTATCGGAAACATAACCCTGTCCGAAAATCTGTCAAACGGCTTGCCGTTTCTCGACTCGTTTGCAAGGTTTGCGGCAATAAGTTCAGTACCGCTGAAACCCTTGCTTTTGAGATAATTAACAAGTTCAAATCTTGACGGCGGCGAGTAGCCGAGTCCGAAATGAATTATTGTTTTTTCCGAAAGCTGACGTTTGCGTAGATAGTCAAGTGCTTTTTGTCCCTGTGGTGTATAAAGCTGTTTATGATAAAATCTTGCAGCCTCACGGTTTGCCTCATAAATACGGTTTTTCAGCCTTGAAAGTCCCTCATTCCTGTTTTCCTCAGGTATTGTCATTCCGGCACGTTGTGCAAGAAACTTTATTGCGTCAACATAGTCAAGATTTTCAATTTTTTTAATGAATGTTATTACATCTCCGCCGGCATGACAGCCAAAACAGTAAAAAAATCCGTTTTCCCGTGAAACATTGAAAGATGCTGTTTTTTCGTTGTGAAACGGACAAATTCCCAGCATATTTCTTCCGGATTTTTTCAGGTTCACATAAGACGAAACAACATCAACAATATCACTTCTTGCTTTAAGTTCCTGTATAAATTCGTCAGGTATCGCCAAACGCTGTCACCCCCTTTATCAGTGTGGAGAGTGGAGTGTGGAGTGTGGAGTTATATTTTCTCAACTTCACTCTCAACACTTCACTCTGTTTAATTTATTTTTTCTCCCCACGAGCGAGGAACAAAAATACTGTTGAATTTTTCGACGGCATAGTGGTCGGTCATTCCCGCAAGATAATCACACACGGCACGTTCAACGGTTTCATTATGTGCTGTGCGTTTGTTTTCGTCTGGCAGTAAATCGGGATTTTTTACAAAGTATTCATACAAAAGCGTCATAAACTCAGGGACTTTTATTTCTTCGTGTTTTGCATAATCATTTGAATAAACGCTGTCGAACATAAACTCATACAAACGGTCAAAAGCCTCCTGAACATCACTGTCCATTTGTAGCCTATCCCCGTGTGAATTATTTATCAGCGACAAAACGAGTGTATTTATCCGTGAAGTTGTTGTATCACCGAGAATTTTTGTAATATTGTGCGGAATATCGTTGTTTGTGATTATATTTGCTCTTACAGCGTCGTCAATATCGTGATTGATGTACGCAATTCTATCGGCAATGCGTACAACCTGACCTTCAAGAGTATCCGCCTGTTTGCCTTTTGTATGGCACAAAATTCCGTTGCGTGTTTCGTAGGTGAGATTGAGTCCCTGTCCGTCTTTTTCGAGGACATCAACAACCCTTACGCTCTGTTCATAGTGACGGAAACCGCCTGAAACAAGCCTGTTTAATGCTCTTTCTCCGGCGTGACCGAATGGAGTATGTCCCAAATCGTGTCCGAGAGAAATTGCCTCCGTCAAGTCCTCATTAAGCATTAAAGCTCTTGCAACGGTACGTGCAATCTGTGAAACTTCAAGCGTATGTGTGAGCCGTGTTCTGTAATGGTCGCCCTCAGGTGACAAAAACACCTGTGTTTTGTGCTTTAAGCGTCTGAAAGCCTTACAGTGAATTATCCTGTCCCTGTCACGCTGAAAATCCGTTCTTACACTGCATTTTTCTTCATCTTTTAAACGTCCCTTTGAATTAACCGACAAAGTGGCAAAAGGCGACAGTATTTTTCTTTCAAGTTCCTCACTTCGTTCTCTTACATTCACGGCTATCACCTCCGCCTGTTTTGCCTTGTACTTAATATATACGCAGAAAAACCTTTTACACCTTTATTTTATGTAAAAAAATTATTATAATCCGATAAAACAAAAAACGCAAGGAATTTTCTTGCGTTTTTTGTAATGATATAGATTTAAAACTATTCGTTTTTCAGACATTTTACAGGACTTGAATTTGACAGCATAAGCCTTGTGGTCAGGAACGAAATTATAAAAACAAGGGCAAAAATTCCTGTTGTCGCCAAAAAATTATTAGAACAAATCATTATGTTTACAGCGGAAAAAGTGTTTGTAAAATCCGCAACAAAATATATAGTTAATACAAGAAATAAAGCACCGATAAAGATACACATAATGTGTCCCAGACATATCTTTATACAATCACGCCATTTCATACCGCATATAAAATATATTGAAAACATTTTTTTGTTTTTGGTTGTATTAAGAACAATAAGGCATTGAATACCTATTATACCAATCAATAAAACACTTATTGCTATCGGAAAAACACTGTGTAATTCAGATTTCATACCGTTCAGTGTATTGTCATAAATTTCCTGCATAGTAAATATATTTCCGAATTTATTAAACTGTCCGGCATATTTCTGCACTTCCGTTTCGTTATCCGCATATATAAAAAGTGACGGCGTACAGGATAAAAATTCCGATATATTACTGTCTTCGGAATCAAACAGGAAAAGCGTATCAGCACCAATATCTTCACCGTTGAAATTGCTGAAAAGGACTTTTGAATTTATAAGATTAGATGTTGTCACTCCGAAAATCACGGCTGTATTTTTATCAATTTTTCCGGTTATTTTAAATTTAACCGTTTTTGTTTCACCGCTGTTCAAATCATACATACCAATGTCATATACATTGCCGACACTGTACCGGCTGTTATTCATAACAACAGCATTTACAGTGTCACTGTCTTTTTCACTGTCACTATACCAGTTTCCCTCAGTCAAAGGAATTTTCAAAGCGTTTGACGTATTTTTTCCATAAGCACAACCATAAATATAACTTCCGTTTTCTGTATCACTCATATAACAATATTTAATCGGTTCGCTGTCGGCATTATTGAGTAAATCCGTCAAATCACTGTTTTCTTCGGAATTGATAATATTTTCCGAGAAACCATATAATGTATTGTTCCTGTCAAATCCCGAAAGAACATCAAGTTTTGAATAAACATTATTGTACAGTCCCAGAGTTATATTCAATGTAATTATTGAACAGGTAAGCTGAATTATAAGGATAATGTTTGCAATTAAATTTTTTGAAAAAATCCCAAAACCAAATTTCAGATACATTTATAAATCCCCTCAGTTTTTATACTGCTGTACCACCGTTTTTGATGAATATTTAATAACGCACGGCAAGAATATACACATCATAATTATAATATAGCATACAAACAAAAACAGATATGACGATATTCCCATTGCCTCAACAGTTAATGAATCAATATTCATAATTAACGGTAAAAGTGCAAATTTAAACAGCAATGCCGACAAAATATAGCTTGCTACGGAAACAATTATGACTTCACCCGCATATATCAATATTCCTCTTAATTTTGTACAGCCGCATATCTGTAATACAGAATATTGTTTTTTTCTTTTTTCAAGAATAAAAGAATACAGATATGAAAGATTGAAAATACCCAATGAAAGAAGAAGTATAATAATAACCATTACCAGCCTGAATGAGTTCATCTCATCTCCATATTCTTCGGACGGGGGCATAATAACAGAATTTTTGAAAATACCCGATAATCTGTTCATAAATTCATCGGATTGTGAAGAACTCAGTTCATCATTTAAAACAACACATACTCCTGAAATCAGTGATTTATCGTTTAATGAATTATATGGAATATAGAAATTATCATCAATCGAAACTCCTGTTATTTCATATTTTTCATTATTAAACAAATACATATCTCCTATTGAAAAATCTTTTGACATAGATAAGGGAATAACAATCTTTTTTTCTCCTTTGACTATATCGTCATCAGATAAATATGTTCCTAAGGTGACATTAAACTTCTTTACGGATTTTCCGTAATAATCCCCGCAAAAAATAAAATCCCCGTCAACAGTAACAGTATAAATGCGTTGTATATTGTCGTTACTCCGTAAAACCTCACTGATATTTTCATCAATATTTTCAGAGCCTGAAAGCTGTACAGTATATGTTCTCATACCCTCATAATATGATTTTTGGGTAGATATTTCCTGTTCAAGATAATTATAAGTAACAAATACTCCTGAAAGCGTTACAATCTGTGCCAGAATAAAAAATACAAATATCATTGTATGTCTGGCGGCAAATATTTTTAAATTTTTAAGTATCAATTTTTTTCACCGATTTTCTTTTTAATTAAGCGAACCGCCATTATGTAAATAAATACACACACAGCAGATACAGCAGTAAAAATAATACTTCCAAACAAAACAAAGTTATTGCCAAATGTCGAATCCGGTATTGCAAACATTGAGAATCTGTCATCAGAAAATTCCATTCTGTAATTGATTGCCGACACTCCTATGATAATCAGCACATCTGCCAGTATTGATATAATAGGCACAGCCGGTTTTATATTGTCGCTGTCCAATATCATATTTTTATATATTAAACCGAAAAGCACAACAGACAATATAAATATCAATATTATTGAAATAACAGACATTATTTTTTCAACAGTATATCTCGGATAATTGTCATTTTGATAATTATATTCAAAATTTGCTCCTGTATTTGCAATTAAATCAGAGTTTTCTGTAATTGTTGCATACTTTGAAATTTCGTTTTTAATTTTCTTTAAATAATCTGCGTTCATAGAGTTGTAATCCATCTTGAATACAAAAATTTTTTCAGTTTTTGTACTTGTTTCTTCCGTAAAAATATTCTTATCGGAATAATCAACAGACGGCATAGCAATTTCCCAATTTATTGAAGATGATGACTTTGCAGTTGAAAACGAGGGTTCATCAATAATTCCTATAATTTTAAAATTAAGAGTCACAGATTTATATTTTTCTGTTTCTTCATCATAAACTGTTCCGACACCATACGCATATTCTGACAAATTATATTTTTCGGCAACACTTTTTGACACATATACAGGTATCTGTTCGTTTGATTTATAGGTACGGCACATTATGTTTTTATCCAGTTCATTATATATATTCATTTTACTGTATGTGTCTTCAACCGTAAGCGGAGATGATGTAACATAATATTCACCACCGACAACCATACCCGTATTATCAATATTAAATTTCTTGAAATCCTCTTTTTCGGAGTCTTTCGGTATAACGGTAAGAGAGTCAAAAAGCCGTTGTTTGTACAGCATACCAACATAATTGCTGTCTTTTTTCAAACCCTCATCAGCTTTTTTTATCAAATCTTCTTCATTACCGTTTCCGTTCAATATACCGCTTTTAAATATATACTTATTTAAAAAATCGGAACTTTTAAAATCATCTATATCTTTTTTGGTTTCATTAACACGATTAAAAAAGTATTCACTTTCCTCCAGAACCATAAATGAAAACGATAACGTAAAGCCCACAACCAACGATAAAATAACCGCTGTAACAATCAAAACTATATTTTTTTTCATTACTTTTCCTTTCAACTGACAACCGGCTCAAAATATATCTGACTTTTCTCAAATATATCAGGAAGTGCCTGACTTTTTTCAACCTTAATAAACATTATACATATTTCCCCATTTGAACCGCCGTTTTTGTATTTTTCATATTCTGATGATGAAAATTCTGCATTTCCGTATATTTTAAGCTCTTTATTTTTAACATTGATATTAACGGAACTAATATCAAGTTTTTCTGAAACCGCCGCAACAGTATAGCTGCAAATCAATAAATTATATTTTGAAAAAAATTCGTTATCATATTGTGTTTCTGATTTTTTTAATGTACGGCAAAAGTCCTCACATACTTTATTTTGCTCACCGTTTTTGCTTGTTTCGTCAAGAAATTTCTGAAACTGTTCAGAATTTTTAATAACAGAATTAAAAGAATAAAACGAAAAATCCGATATATCATCTGACGAAAATCTTTCCGTTGAATAATAATGTGGTGCTTCTGATGGCATTACTTCTGATTGTGACGAAAAATAAAAATAATCCGCCGTAAAATCTATGTTTTGTGCCATAAATAATTTTTCTGTTCCCGTCAGTAAATTCAATACCATAAAAACCGCCATAAACGGAATAAATACTTTCTTGCCGGAAGTATCAAGTAAAACTGCCACAATCACCGCTGCTGCAACAGATAAAATAAAGGCTGCAATATACAGAATTTTATCTTGCATAAAAACAGTAACCGCACACATTGCTGAAAACAGAAAAAACATAAAAATATCTTTTATTCTGATAACTTCACGCATTTTTATGTATATTGCTGTTACCACTACAAAAATAACAGCACTCACAAAAAAAGAAAACATTGTCGTGTACTCGTTTGTCACGAACGTGCCAAATGATACCATAGCAACTATACCAAAATCCAAAGTTATCAAAAGTATAAGAAATGCTGCCAAAGACCACTTTTTTACAAGAACCTTTTTTGGTATTTCCTCTTTGATATATTGAAAATCAGGTTCATTATTCTGATTTTGTACAGAATTATTTACATTGTTGTCAGCATAATAAAAATGTTCATTTTCATTTTGTTTTTGGCTGTCACCCAACAATATTCCCCCTTATATACAAAATTAAAGGAAACAGTAAATTATAAACTATTTCCTTTAATCTATAAATATTGTATTATTTTATTGTTTTATTATCTTACACGGAAGTTAATTTTTGAACCGTAGTTATAGTTATTAACAAAACCAGTTGTTGAACTTGAACCCTCTGTCCAGAACCAGTTAAAAGGAATTGATGCTGTTGCATATACGTGAGTACGGAAGTTTCCGTTGTTGGTTCTGTACTGTTCGTATTTTGCACCTGACGTTGTTACTATTGTTGCCTTAGCATATATTTTTTGTAAACTACCGTTGGCCTTAATTTCAGTCCTGAATGTTTCAGTTTGTCCTGCACCACTTCTGTAAGAGCTTGCTTTTGCCTCAGGAATATAATAACTGGAAACTGTTGTTGAACCGCCAAACGAAATAGTTTGTGTAGAGTTATTGGCAACATATCTTGGAGATGATGCCGCAAAAACTGAACCGGCTCCGATAGCAGCAATCAACGCAAGAGCAGATACACCTGAAATAAGTTTTGTTTTAATCTTCATTTTTCTTTCCTCCAAAAATATAATAGCTTTTTTTGCTGTCGATATTATATCACGTTAAGGAAAATAATGTAAAGATGTAGTATAAACAAACATTGGTAAATACGATTTTAATAATTTATACAACAATCACAAAATATCAAAACCTGTATTAAGTGTTAATATTTTTGTTTTTGTAATTATAGTATCATTTTTTATATTTATTTTTCGTCAAAAAGTTTTCCCCCGACTTATCATAAGACAAGACGAGGGAAAACTTACAAGATTATTTATACATATTACAGGAGGATTTTAAGTTTATGATTTTGCTTTTATCATTATTCTGAGTAAAGTGAAGGGTCTTGATTTTTTTCTGTAAAATCGTCGTAAATACTGCAATATTTATTGTATTCTTCGTCCGTCAGATTGACGAAACATTCAAAATCTGATGATGAATAAGAACCGCCATTAACATCTTCAAATCTCTGCACAGGCATTTCTTCAACATCAACATTAAATCTGACCAGATATACATTATCCTTTGACATATCACAGTCCTTTTGTGCTGCATCAGTAAGAATTTTAACTGCTTTTGCAAAATTTTCAAAATCTTTTTTATTAAGAGTTGTTACCATTTCAGGTATATAAGACATTGAATTACCGTCCATATTATTTACTTTTTCAACCGATATGTCAAAGTAATGGTTTTCATTTATGCCCGAAAGTATGATGTCAGCTACGTCACTGCTAATAGGCTTTTGGTATTTACTCAATATTTCAATAACTATTTTATATGTTCTTGGCGTAAGGTTCTGACTGATGTTGTATTCATTATAAAATGCGTCAACACCTGTATAGCCCTGCACATAAATACGGAAGTATGATATATATTTTGTATCATATCCACAGGCTTTAACTTTATTTTCGTATGACATAGATACATATTCATTACGGAATGTCTGCCATACTTTCTGTATTTCTTCATTTGTAAATTGACTGCTGTACACTGCACCTACATCATCTGTAATATATACTTTTTTTACTTCGTTATCCTCAGGAAATACAGTTCCGGCTTTACGGAAGTTTTCGTCCGACTTCATCAGTCTGTAAATCTTGTTATAGAGTGTTTCTTCCGAATTATCTGTATTATCATCAATAGGTATATATACTTTTCTGCTTATATTCTTTCCGTCTTTGCAGTGGAAATCAACTCTATAAACCGAATGAAAATTTGTATCTATCTGACTGCCTTTTTTTATTGTGGCAACATTAGAATTAAAAGCGTCGCTTAAAATTTTAATAAGTTCTTTGTTTTCATAGTCAATGGTTTTTGCCTTACATTTCTGATATACTTTTATATAATCATTGTAATTCTGATCAATACATATTACGGAAACTGACTGTATATCCGACTGTACAGGAACATCATTTATTATTGAATTGCCTATTGCCTGACTGCCGAATATGAAAGCCAAATCAAAAACAACAACTATAAGATAAAACGGAATTGCATACAAAAGTTTTTTTGCATTTTTTGTTGCGATAAGCTCATAGATAAAATATGCAAGAATGGAAATTCCGATACCCAGTATAAGCAATGGTATATTCATATTTTGCTTTGATGCCAGCGGATAGCATATCATCAAAGTCGGAACTATACCGATAAGTGAACGTATTACGTGACGGACACCTTTGAACGCAACCGCACTTTCTG
>JAQXZA010000096.1 GCA_029226955.1 Clostridia bacterium
AAGTGCTGACAATCTGATTATTTTTTCGGGTGGTGTATTTACAACCGCTTTGACGGTATGAGTCCAAACGTCATAGATATGGTGTGGATTTTTTTGTTTAAAACCTATCATCTGTCTGATTTCGGGAATGAAAACACAAAAAACATCTGAATATTCAAGAAGAATTTTTTCGGCATTTTGTCCGACAATAAGTTTTGAAAATTCGGACATAATTCTTTCAGCGGAAATATTTTTAAGAAGATTGCAACAGCGGTGAATACTTTCGGCAGTTTCTTTTTCTATATCAAATCCGAGAACTGACGCAAAACGCAACGCTCTCATTATACGCAAACCGTCCTCAAAAAAACGCTTGTCGGGGTCGCCGACGCAACGTATAATTTTGTTTTTTATGTCGTCAAGTCCACCGTAATAATCGCACAAACCGTCACTGTCATTATATGCCATAGCGTTTATAGTAAAATCACGTCGTGCAAGGTCGTCTTTGAGATTACGCACAAATTTAACATTATTCGGGTGACGGTTGTCGGAATATTCTCCGTCAACTCTGAATGTTGTGATTTCATAAGACACACCGTCAAAACGTACCGTCACCGTGCCGTGTTTAAGACCGTTTTTTATGATATTGTGTTTGCCGAGTGTCGAAAGAGTTTCTTCGGGCATTGACGACGTGCATATATCCCAGTCGGACGGTTTTTTATTCATAATGCTGTCACGGATACAACCGCCCACAGCGTATGAATTATAGCCTTTTTCGGCAAGTGTTGATATTATTTTCTGTACTCCATTCGGAAGATTTATTTTCATAATATTATCCCTCAAAAACACGAAAGCACCTTCAACACTGTACATTGAAGATGCTTTTCTTAATACTTGAAATTTTGCCCTTTTCGTCGGTCAATTATTCAGCTGATGCTGTTGAAGAAGTTACAGCGGCTGAACTTTCTGTGGCTGATGTCTGTGATGAAGTTGCGGCTGAACTTTCTGCGGCTGATGTCTGTGATGAAGTTGCTGTTGAACTTTCTGCAACTGAACTTTCATCAGTTGAACTCTCGACAACTGAACTTTCAACGGCTGATTCAACAGAACTTTCAACAGCAGTCTGTGAAGATTCATTTGCAGTGCCGTTGTCGGCTTTACCTGTAAGACCGAAATATGAAAGTGCATTAAGAAGAACTACTACTACAAAGAAAACGATTGCACAGTATTTTGTAACCTTTGCGAATATAGCGTCAGCAGTACGAGCCTTGCCCTTTCCCATAAATGAATCAGCACCGCCTGTAACAGCACCAAGACCTGCCTCGTGTCCCTCCTGAAGTATGATTACGATAATCATAATAACAGACAAGAGCAGTACGACTGCACCTACAACAATTTCCCAAATTCCCATATTTAAAAATCCTCCTAAAAAGTCACTTCGTGCTTAACAATACTTTACTCATAATATCATATAAAAAACATAAAATCAAGACATTTATAACAATAAAAACTTTATATTTTATAAAAATTTCCTGTGATATTTTGTAGATAACAACAAATAATATTATCAGCAAGTCTGGCAAAAGGCGTTTGCTGTCATACTTGCAGGGGTATCGGTATATTTTGCCGATACCCTTAATTATTAAATCACGGTGCGGAAACCGACTACTGACAAACAACAACTATAAACGCAATTACGCATTACGAATTACGCATTACGCATTAAATGTAATTTGTTCGCCGACTTCGTCACCACGTGGGAGCTGACCTGATGAGGGAATTGTTTTTGCACGGTAGCGTTCCGGCTTTGAAAGCATAGAGTCTTCATAAACACAAGCTGACATAACTTTGTAGCCTTTTTTGAGTTTTATTACTGCGACACCCTGAGTGGTTCGTGATGTTTTTGCAAGAATATCACCTGATTTTAAAAGCAACATTCTGCCTGATGATGATTTTATGAGAATTTCACATTCATCATTCGGGACATAGCATATTGCCGCAAGTTTGTCTTTGTCGGAATAAGCACCTGTAAGTTTCTTGCGGTTTGTCTTTGTGGCATAGGATTCAAGCGGAACTTTTGCCGCCTTTCCGTTTTCATAGAAGAAAAATACATATCCGCTGTAATCTTTTGTTGCAATCATATATATTGCGTTTTCGCCCTCGTCCATTGAGAGTTTTGACGGAATATATTCACCGAGAACACTCGCCTTTGTGTCGGCAAAATCAACAGCCTTTGACTTGTATGCCTGACACTTATCCGAAAAGAAAATAAGGTCGGTGTTGTTAGTACTCTCCAAATGCTCGGTTATTTCGTCACCCTCTTTAAGTTTATGTTCACCGCTCATACGGAGTGACTGCGGTGTAATTTTCTTGAAATAGCCGTCCTTTGTAAAGAACAGGTTTACAGGATAATCGGGAATTTCTTCTTCCTCGTCGTCTGTGTTTATTTCGTCGGCATAAATCAGCATACTTCTGCGTGGCTGACCGTATTTTTCCGCAATTTCTTTCAGTTCACGGATTATAATGTTTTTAATTTTTGTCTTGCTGTTAAGGATTGATTCGAGTTCTTCAATATCCTTTTCAAGCTGTGAAATATCCTCAGTGCGTTTAAGAATATACTGTCTGTTGAGGTGACGGAGTTTTATTTCGGCTACATATTCAGCCTGTGTTTCATCAATCCCGAAACCTGACATAAGATTCGGCACAACGTCATTTTCTTCTTCTGTATTTCTTATAATTTTTATCGCCTTGTCAATATCAAGAAGTATTTTTTCAAGACCTTTTAAAAGATGTAATTTATCCTGTTTTTTGTGCAAATCAAAATATGTTCTGCGTTTTACACATTCAATGCGGAATGCTGACCATTCATTGAGAAGTTCACGCACACCCATAACACGAGGTGTTCCGCCGATAAGCACATTGAAATTACATGAAAAGCTGTCTTCAAGCGGTGTCATTTTATACAGCTTTTGCATAAGTTTGTCGGGGTTTACTCCTCGTTTGAGGTCGATTGTGATTTTAAGACCGTCAATACCTGTTTCGTCACGAATATCGGCAATTTCACGGATTTTTCCGCCCTTTACAAGTTCAATTACCTTTTCGATAATTGCCTCACAGGTTGTAGTCTGCGGAATACTCAATATATCAATGCAGTTTGCGTATTTGTCATAGGTATATCTGCCACGCATTTTTATACTGCCACGACCTGTGTTATAGATATTTTCAATCACTTTTCGGTCATAGATAATCTGAGCACCACCTGTAAAATCGGGTGCAATAAGCGTTGACATAATATCAAAATCGGGATTTTTGAGAAGTCCTATTGTAGTTTCGCAAACCTCCGCAAGATTGAACGAACATATTGAACTTGCCATACCTACCGCAATACCTGTGTTTGCATTTACAAGAATTGACGGAAATGCCGCCGGAAGAAGCGTAGGTTCTTTCAGTGTATTGTCATAGTTATCCACAAAGTCAACAGTGTCCTTGTCTATGTCGCCGAAAAGCTCGTTGCATATCGGGTCAAGTTTTGCCTCAGTATATCTTGATGCCGCCCAAGCCATATCACGACTGTAAAATTTACCAAAGTTACCCTTTGAGTCAATATACGGGTGCAAAAGTGCCTCATAGCCACGACTAAGACGAACCATTGTATCATATATTGCACTGTCGCCGTGCGGATTGAGTTTCATTGTCTGACCGACAATATTTGCGGATTTTGTGCGTGTTGAGCCGAGAAGTCCCATTTTATACATTGTATAGAGCAGTTTTCTGTGTGACGGCTTGAATCCGTCAATCTCAGGAATTGCACGTGACATAATAACGCTCATAGCATAAGGCATATAGTTTTCTTCAATCGTTGAAACAATTTTTTGTTCGACAACTTCCCCTGCCCCTGCAATATATCCGTGAATTTTCGGTTGTTGTGCTGTTTTTGATGTACTCTTTTTTCTTGCCATAATATACCTCTGTATAATTCGTAATTCGTAATGTGTAATGCGTAATTGCGTTTGAAGTTATTGCCAACCATCAGTCATTTTCCGCACAATAAATTATTTGTTTGTGCATTAAGCTGTTGCGTGAAATTATAACATTAACTTATGGTGCGGACAAGGACTTAACGGTAACATAAACTTTGAACGCAAATCGGGTGCAGCGTCACGCTGCCTTAACTTACGTCAAGGTCGTCAATGTATTTGTAGCCGTTTTCAACAATGTAGTCTTTTCTGCCGCTGAGATTATCGCCAAGAAGTACATCAAAAATTTCAGATGTTTTTTGTGCGTCGTCGGGCATAATCTTTATAAGCCGTCGTGTTGACGGATTCATTGTTGTAAGGCTCATCATATCAGGTTCGTTTTCACCAAGACCCTTTGAACGCTGTATTGTGAATTTCTGATTGCCGATTTTCTGTATAAATTCTTCTTTTTCCGCCTCAGTATATGCAAAATAAACTTCATCTTTTGTATTTATTTCATACAGTGGTGACTCCGCAATAAATACTTTGCCCTCATTTATAAGAGTAGGTGTCAGGCGGTAAATCATTGTCAAAAGAAGTGTACGAATCTGAAATCCGTCAACGTCGGCATCAGTACAGAATATAATTTTATTCCAGCGTAACAAATTCAAATCGAATGACGCAAGGTCTTTGTTTGCCTTTGATTTAACCTCAACACCGCAACCAAGAACTTTCAGCAAATCCGTTATAATTTCGCTTTTGAAAATCTTGTCATAATCGGCTTTAAGGCAGTTGAGAATTTTTCCCCTGATTGGAATAATAGCCTGAAAATCAGGGTTTCTCGCCTGTTTACAGGCACCGAGAGCCGAGTCACCCTCAACAATAAATAATTCACGCTCGGATTTATCTTTACTGCGGCAGTCAACAAATTTTGCAACACGTCCGGTAATATCCATATTTCCAGCAAGAGTTTTTTTGATGTTAAGCCTTGTTTTTTCGGCACTTTCACGACTGCGTTTGTTGATAAGCACCTGTGCGGCAATTTTTTCAGCGTCAAGGCGGTTTTCAATGAAATAAACTTCAAGCTGATGTCGTAGATATTCCGTCATTGCGTCCTGAATACCCTTGTTCGTTATTGCCTTTTTCGTCTGATTTTCGTATGATGTAACACTTGAAAAAGACGAAATTACAATAACAAGACAGTCCTTTACATCATCAAAATTTATCTTGCTTTCGTTTTTGGTATATTTGCCATTTTGCTTTAAGTATGAATCTATCTGATAGACAAAAGCATTTTTCACGGCTTTTTCAGGAGCACCACCGTATTCAAGCCAGCTTGAATTATGATAATATTCGGAAGTGCTGACTTTATTTGAAAATGCCATTGCAATATTTATTTTAACCTTATATTCGGGTTTATCGTCACGGTCACGAACCATTTTTTCCGTCTGCCACGACTGAACCTGTGATATTGCGTCCTCGCCGACAAGTTCTTTTACGTGGTCAACAATACCGTCATTATATATGAACTCCTGTGTTTCAAACTTGCCGTCTTTTTCTGTTCTGAATACAAAGTTTATTCCGGCATTTACAATAGCCTGTCGCTTGATTGTGTCAATAAAATATTCGTCGGAAATATTTATATCAGTAAAGACCTGTAAATCGGGTTTCCAGTGAATTTTTGTACCTGTTTTTTTGCCTGTGTACTGTTCACGTTTAAGACCGCCGACATTCTCGCCGTGTTCAAAATGCAGTGTAAAGCGTGTTCCGTCACGGCGGATATCAACGTCCATATATTCTGACGAATACTGCGTTGAACAAAGTCCCAGTCCGTTAAGACCGAGTGAAAACTCATAGTTTTCAGCCTCACTGTTGTTGTATTTTCCGCCGGCATAAAGTTCACAAAAAACAAGCTCCCAGTTATAGCGGTTTTCGTTTTTATTGAAATCAACAGGAATACCACGTCCGAAATCCTCAATTTCAATGGAATGGTCTTCATATTTTGTTATTATTATTTCTTTGCCGTAACCCTCTCTTGCCTCGTCAATCGAGTTCGAGAGAATTTCAAAAGCCGAATGTTGACAACCTTCTATGCCGTCCGAACCGAAAATTACAGCCGGACGTTTTCTTACTCTGTCAGCACCTTTAAGTGATGTTATACTTTCATTTCCATAAGTCTGTTTCTTTGCCAATTTTTCCTTTTCCTCTCATATATATTATATCAGCGTAAAAAACTCACCGTCCGCACAACAACTCCACACTCCACTCTCCACACTCCACACTGATTAAGCATTATTTTCAAGTTGCTTGATTTTGTCACGGAGGTAGGCGGCGTGTTCAAATTCAAGAAGTTTTGCGGCGGCTTTCATTTCTTTGGTAAGCTGTTCAATCATTTTTTCACGCTCAGCCTTAGTCATTTTTGACTTTAGCTTTTTCTTATCGTCTGCGTGAGTCGAAATTTCAATGATGTCACTTACTTTTTTTACTATTGTCTGTGGGATTATGTTATGTTCTTCATTGTATTTCTGCTGAATTTTGCGGCGGCGTTCTGTTTCGGTTATCGCCTTTTCCATTGAATCCGTCACAACATCAGCATACATAATAACTTTGCCCTCAGCGTTTCTTGCGGCTCGTCCTATTGTCTGGATTAGTGAACGTTCACTACGTAAGAATCCCTCTTTGTCTGCGTCAAGTATCGCAACAAGCGAAACCTCGGGAATATCCAATCCCTCACGCAAAAGGTTTATTCCGACAAGAACGTCAAATTCACCAAGTCGTAAATCCCTGATTATTTCCATACGCTCAACTGTATCTATATCGTGGTGCATATAACGGACTTTTATTCCCATAGTTGTGAGATATTCCGTTAAATCCTCCGCCATTTTTTTCGTGAGTGTCGTAACAAGAACACGCTGTTTTTTTGCGGAACGTATATTTATTTCAGAAATAAGGTCGTCTATCTGTCCCTCAATCTGTCTGACGCTTATTTCTGGGTCAAGCAGTCCTGTCGGTCTGATAACCTGTTCGGCAATAACCTTGCTTTTTTCTTTTTCAAGGTCGCCGGGTGTTGCACTTACAAAAACCGCCTGATTTATTCTGTCATAAAATTCATCAAAATTCAAGGGTCTGTTGTCATAAGCTGACGGAAGTCTGAAACCATATTCAACAAGATTTTCCTTTCGTCCTCTGTCACCACCGTACATTCCCCTTACCTGTGGAAGTGTAACGTGCGATTCGTCAACAAAAAGAAGATAATCTTCCGGAAAATAATCAAGCAGTGTAAACGGTGCTGAACCTGGTTTTCGTCCCGAAAGCACTCTTGAATAATTTTCGATACCCGTACAAAAGCCTATTTCACGGAGCATTTCCATATCATATCTTGTACGCTGTTCAATACGCTGTGCTTCAAGAAGTTTTCCACGGTCGTTAAAATATTTCAAACGCTGTTCAAGTTCGTCTTCAATTTCTTTAAGAGCCTGTTCCATTTTATCTCTCGGCACAATATAGTGTGATGCCGGATAAATTGCTGCGTGACGGACAACGGCTTTAAGTTCGCCAGTCATAGCGTTAATTTCGCTTATTCTGTCAATTTCATCGCCGAAAAATTCAACCCTTATGATAGTATCGGTTGACGCTGCCGGAAAAATCTCGACAACATCTCCACGCACACGGAATTTATTACGGACAAAGTTTATATCGTTTCTTTCGTATTGCAGTTCAACAAGTTTTTTCAGCAGTTCTTCCCTTGATTTTTTCATACCCGGTCGGAGTGATATAACCATTGTACGATAGTCAATCGGGTTGCCAAGACTGTATATGCAAGAAACACTTGACACGATTATTACATCTCGCCGCTCGGAAAGTGCAAGCGTTGCGGAATGGCGGAGTTTGTCTATTTCATCATTTATTGCACTGTCTTTTTCTATATAAGTATCTGTTGTCGGAACATAAGCCTCAGGCTGATAATAGTCATAATAAGACACAAAATATTCAACGGCATTTTCGGGGAAAAACTCACGAAATTCACTGCAAAGCTGTGCCGCAAGCGTCTTATTGTGTGCAAGCACAAGAGTAGGTCGGTTAAGCTGTTCAATTATATTCGCCATAGTAAAGGTTTTGCCCGAACCTGTAACACCAAGCAGTGTTTGTTCCTTGTTTCCGTTTTCTATGCTTTTTACAAGTGTTTCAATAGCTTGTGGCTGGTCACCTGTCGGCTTATACTTTGAAACAAGTTTAAATTTATCCATATTGTACTCCCTCCATTTCAGAAATGGGCATAATCCGTTTTTATTTTAACATATACAATATACGATTATTTGTACTTATCCGAAAATTATATCATATTTTTATATTTTCGGCTATAATATCATCAAATTTATATTTTGTGATTATTTTTTAAGCATAATTCATATTTTCGCCGTTTTCGGCGGTTTTGTTAAGTGCATAAGTTTATAAAAAATAACGTCTGCCTTCCGACAGACGCATATTTAATTACCTGTAAAACATTATAGTTCCAGGCTGTTTGCCGCAAGCAAAAATTCTTTTACTCCCATAGTTACATATCCTTTATCATTTCTGCGTGGTTTCATACTTCGCTCAACAATAATAATTTTCTTGAATGAATCGTTTGCCTTATCAAAAGAACGGGTTTCCTGTTTCCATTTGCTGTCATTCGGAATTTCATACGCTGACTGAATATAATACCGTCTGCTACCCTGATTTGCGATAAAATCAATTTCAAGCTGTTTTTTGGTTTCCTTGCCCTCACTGTTCTTTTCACGGATTTCAACAACACCAACATCAACATTATAACCACGATACCTGAGTTCATTGTATATAATATTTTCCATAAGATGTGTAGGTTCAATCTGTCGGAAATTCAGTCTTGCATTGCGAAGTCCCGTATCTTCAAAATACACCTTGTATGGTGTATCAATATAGCGTTTGCCTTTTACATCATACCTTTTCACTCTGCTGATTAAAAAAGCGTCTTCAAGATGTTTAATATATTTCGTCACGGTTGATGCACAAATACCTGAGTTTTTTACACTGTTAAAGGTATCCGACAATTTTCTGGGATTTGTAAGCGTAGAAATTCCTGATGCCAATATATCCAGAAGTTCACCAATATCTTCATCAGAATGAAGGTTATAGCGTTTAACTATATCACGAAGATAAACATTCTGCATTTGGGCAGTAAGATATTTTATTTTTTGTTCTTCCGTTCTCATCAGTGCTATTGACGGCAGTCCCCCATAAACCATATAATCGTCAAATGCCTCGTCCTTTGAACCGTCATAAACACTGAAAAACTCCGAAAACGAAAGCGGCAGAATATGAATTTCATCACCTCGTCCCTCAAATTCAGTAATAATATCGCTTGACAAAAATTTTGAATTACTTCCTGTTACATAAATGTCCATATTACTTCTGCGTAAATATCCGTTCAGAACAGACTCAAAGCTGCCAAGTTTCTGAACCTCGTCCAAAAGAATATAATACATTTTGTTATCTGTTACACGTGAATTGATATAATCCATAAATTTAACAGGGTCAACCTTGCGGTTTTCTTTGTCAATTTCAAAAAGGTCTTCTCCGATAAGCCTCAGGTCATCAGCAGAATCAAAGGCGAACTTCACAATATGAGAATCATCAATGCCTTCTTCCAACAAATGATTGCAGAACAAATTATTCAGAAGATAAGATTTTCCACAACGTCTTATACCTGTAATAACTTTTATAAATCCGTTTTGCTTGCGTACAATAAGTCTGTTAAGATATACATTTCGCTTAATCTCCATAATTATCCCCACTTAATATTTACGCCGTTTCCGGCGGATTTATTAACTATATTATAACACAACTGACTTTAAAATAACAAGCAATATTTTAAGCATAATTCATATTTTCGCCGTTTTCGGCGGTTTTATTAAGTGCATAAGTTTATAAAAAATAACGTCTGCCTTCCGACAGACGCATAGAGTTTTATCATTTAACGGTTGTACGTTTTTTTCTGAGAAGTGAACCTGACGGAATTTCCGTTTTGCAAGGCATTTTCAGCTTTTGCATTGCGTGTGGTGCAACATCAATCTGATTGCCGTTTTCGTCAAAAAGCTGTTCAACGATAATATTAAATGGTATTCCATCAGGTGGAAGAACATCAAGCGTATCCCCCACAAAAAATCTGTTCCGCTGTGTCATATATGCTGTGCCGTCACTGTACTCATCACATACGGCAACAACGTCATATTCACGGATATAACCGCCGTTTGAATGAACCTGTCCCGGTTCGTTTCCAAAGAAAAATCCTGTGTTGTATTCTCTGTGGCTTACTTTGTTGAGTTCGTCGGCAATCCACGGCTGTAATTTCCAGTTATCACCCATTTTGTAATAATCGTCAAGTGCGTGGCGGTAGGCATTTGTTGTAACGGCTACATAGTATGCGGATTTTGCACGACCCTCAATTTTAAGGCTTTTTACTCCGGCTTTAAGCACCTCTGGAATATGCTCAATCATACACAAATCTCTTGAATTGTAAAGATACGTTCCGTTATCCTCCTCGACAACAGGAAAATACTGTCCGTCACGGTGTTCCTCATACAAATGATATTTCCATCTGCACGGCTGGGCACAATCGCCACGGTTTGCGTCCCTACCTGTCATATAGCTTGAAATAAGACATCTTCCCGAAAATGACACGCACATTGAACCGTGTACAAAAGTTTCGAGTTCAAGTTCGGGATTTGTTTTTGCTCTTATCTCGGCAATTTCATCAAGTGAAAGTTCCCTTGCAAGAACAACACGCTTTGCCCCCATATCATAAAGCACCTGTGCTGTCTGATAATTTACTATTCCCGCCTGTGTCGAAACGTGCTGTTCAACCTTTGGAGCGTATTTGTGTGCAAGCGACATAACACCTAAATCCGCAATAATAAATGCGTCAACTCCGCAATCCTGTGCCTTTTCGAGAAATTCAGGCATACGGTCAATTTCGTTATTTCTGGGCAGTGTATTACAGGTTAAATATACTTTTACATTTTTTTCGTGTGCCTTTTTTATTGAGGCTCTGAGCGTATCTGTATCAAAATTTGATGACGCAGTTCTCATACCAAATTCCTTACCGGCAAGATAAATTGCGTCTGCACCGAATTTCAATGCACTGTCAAAACACTCAGCATCTCCGGCAGGAGAAAGCAGTTCGCCTTTAAACATATTTCAACCTCCGATTACTTTTGATTTTTTAATTATAACATTACACTATCCAAAAAGCAAACCCCTTTACAGAGTGGAGTGTGGAGTGTGGAGAGTGGAGTTAAAGTCAGGAGTCAGGAGTTGTTATACGCTCTTTAATATCAGAGAAAAATTCAGGAAAGCCGTCGTAGGTGACAGCGTTTTCTGATGTTTCCATATCGACAAAATATTTTCCTGTTTTTATATCTATTGAAAGACTGTCGAGCGGAAAGCCTTTGTTTCTTTTCTTATGCGGCTTTGATGTTATTATGAACTTTTCGCCCGCAAGAGAAATATCCATACTTTCATATACAGTATTTTCGTCAATTATAACACAAATTCCACGTCTGTATTGTGCGGTTATGTCGCCGTATTTTTCCGCAAGTGAAGAATAATATTCTATCATTTCATCATCTGAAAGATATTTTCCGTTTATGGTTCTGACGTGAACACCGGGCTGAATTTCGTCGGGCATATTTTCAAAGTAAAGTCCGTCATCACACGAAAAAACAGGCTGTTTTAACAAATTATAATATACAGTTGCTTTTTGTCGGGCATTTTCAAGCGGTGTGTTGCCTGTTTCTGTTACTTTCGGAACTTTGATGTTTTCAAGCTCATAAATTCCGACTACTTCTATTCCAAGCGGCAAAAGACATTTTTTCATTGCTGACAGCTTTGCTGTATTTCCTGTTCCGAAAATTATCCTTTTCATATTTGCACCCCGTAATTTTAAAAATTCTGTATATCAAATTATATTATTCTGAAAGCAATTTTTCAATATAACGGACTTGATATTTGTTGTTAATTTATACATAAGAAAATATGATTTTTCAAAAAGTGACTGAAACTGTACTTTCATATACAATCATATAATAAAATTTTTGCCCTTTTTTACAGTTTTTGGCTATTTATTTTCCGCTTAAACGGCTAATTTATTAAATTTTTGTTAATTTATATAATTTTCTATTCAAAAACTCATAAAAATTCAATTAAAAGGTTGCAATTTCTTTTGTTTTTGTGTAAAATGTATATATTATCAATACACAGGTTCGGTATATATCTTTCAACTAATAATTTTATATCTTTAAAAGCGAGGTAAATACTTTATGTCTAACAAACTGTTTCAAGGAGTAATTCATCAAATGCGTGATACCATCGACAGAACAATCGGTGTTATCGACGAAACTTCTGTTGTTATTGCTTGCAGTGAGCTGGGAAAAATCGGAGAAGTAAACGAACATATCACCTCCGAAATGCTTACATCTGCCGCACCTTTTGTACTTAACGGATACACATATAAATCATTCGGCAGCAAACCGAGAAACGAATATGCTGTTTTTGTTGCCGGAAATGATGATGTGGCTCAGAAATATGCGTCACTTCTTGCAATTTCACTCGGAAGTATCAAACAATACTACGACGAAAAATATGACCGTGGAAACTTCATCAAAAACGTAATTCTTGACAACATTCTTCCCGGTGACATCTACCTTAAATCAAGAGAACTGCGTTTTAATGCTGATGTAACAAGAGTTTGTATGCTCATCAAAATTTCCGCAAAAACCGATATTTCGGCTTATGATGTAATTCAGAATCTTTTCCCCGACAAGTCAAAGGATTTTGTCATCAACATCAACGAAACCGATATTGCACTTGTCAAGGAAATTAAAAGCGACATCGACTCAAAAGACCTGGAAAAACTTGCAAGCTCTATTGTCGATACACTTTCAGGCGAATTTTACACTCACTGCGTAATCGGCATAGGAACACCTGTAATGGGCATTAAAGACCTTGCACATTCATTCAAGGAGGCTCAGGTTGCTCTTGAAGTCGGTAAGGTATTCGACACCGAGCGTACAATAGTAAGCTATGACAATCTCGGTATTGCAAGACTTATCTATCAGTTACCGACAACACTTTGCGATATGTTCCTCAAAGAAGTTTTCAAAAAGGGTTCTATCGAATCTCTCGACCAGGAAACACTCTTTACAATCCAGCGTTTCTTTGAAAATAACCTCAATGTTTCAGAAACATCAAGAAAACTTTTTGTTCACAGAAACACACTTGTTTATCGTCTTGAAAAAATTAAAAAGCTCACAGGTCTTGACCTCCGTGAGTTTGAGGACGCAATAGTATTCAAGGTTGCCCTTATGGTTAAAAAATATCTTTCTTCTAACCCGATTAAATACTGATTTTTTTCTTTGAATTTTGCGACAGCACAGGCGAATTTTGCTTTGTGCTGTCGTTTTTTGTTTTTTTGGCTGATTGTATGCCGAAAAACATCTATTATTTTCATTTGACGGAAAATATATTATGATATATAATAACAATAGTTTTTAACATTTACTGCAAACTGAAAGGCGAGATAAAATGATTCATTTAAAAGATGTTTCAAAGGTTTATCCTAACGGTACTGTTGCACTGAAAAATATAAGCCTTGATATAGGACAGGGCGAATTTGTATTTATTGTAGGAAATTCCGGTGCAGGAAAAAGTACGTTTCTTAAACTTTTAATTCACGAGGAAAGTGCAACATCAGGCGAAATAGTCGTAAACGGTCATAATCTTATGAAAATAAAAAAACGCAGAGTTCCCTATCTCCGCAGAACAATGGGCATAGTTTTTCAGGATTTCAGACTTATTGACAAGATGAATGTATATGACAATATTGCTTTTGCTATGCGGGCAATAGGCACTCCCGAAAAGGCAATAAAAAAACGTGTGCAATATGTTCTTGGTCTTGTCGGTCTTGAAAACAAGGAAAAACACCGTCCGAATGAACTTTCAGGCGGTGAACAACAACGTGTCAGCCTTGCAAGAGCTCTTGTCAACAATCCCGAAATGATAATTGCCGACGAACCAACGGGAAATATTGACCCGAAACTTTCACACGATATTATCAATCTTCTTTCCGAAATAAACAAACGTGGCACTACCGTAATTATTGTTACTCACGAACACGACCTTGTAAGAGAATTTGGCGGACGTGTTATAAACATCACAGACGGTGAAGTTATCGAGGACAAAAAAATCACAACAAAATATCACCCCGATGATGACAGTACATACAGTTTACCTGAAACAACCACGAATGAAAACGCTGACGCTGATACGGAAGAAAACAAAACTGATGACACGGCGGAAAAGGAGGAGAATAATGAATGAAACATTTTAATTTTGGTTATCTTCTCAAAGAGGGTTTTAAGAATATATGGAATAACCGTATGATGTCGCTTGCGTCAATAGTAGTGCTTGTTTCGTGCCTTATAATAACAGGTGCGGCGTCACTGCTTTCATTGAATGTTGAACATATTATTTCGTCCGTCGGCGACGACAACGAAATTACGGTTTATCTTGACACTGATATTTCCGACGTTGACGCTGTAAAAATAGGCGGCGAAATTGGCAAAATCAAAAATATTTCCGAATGTAACCTATATTCAAAAGACAAGGTTTTATCAGAATACAAAGACACTCTCGGAAACCTTTATGAAAGTATGGAGGGTGACGGAAATCCGTTCAGCAACGAATACAAAGTGCGGCTTGACGACCTTTCAAAATACAAGGAAACCGTAAAACAGATAAAAGCTATTGACGGTGTTGACAGTGTGAGTGACAGAAGTGATATTGCACGAAAACTTACAAAGCTGAACTATTTTGTTACATTCGTGGGATTCTGGGTTGTGCTTATTCTTGCAATAGTTACGCTGTTTATTATTTCAAACACAATCAAGATGACTATGTATTCACGCCGCTTTGAAATAAGCATTATGAAATCGGTCGGTGCTACAAATGCGTTTGTGCGGATACCTTTTATTATCGAGGCAATGACAATAGGTCTTATTTCGGGACTCATTGCGTCAGGGGTTATAATTGCAATATATAATCCTGTTCGTGACGCTGCGTCAGGAATTGTTGCGTTTATTGCAACGGCTACGGTTCCGCTTGAAAATGTATGGCTGCCTGTACTTATTTCGTTCTCGGCTGCCGGTATTCTTATAGGTACGCTCGGCGGATTTATTTCAATAACAAAATACCTCAGAAAAGAAGGAGGAGAGATTCTTGGCTGGTAAAAAACATAAAATTTTAGTATCAATCACTGCTCTGTTTGCCGCTCTTATTATGGCGGCAAGTCAGAATACCTTTGCTTTTGACGCTGATGAAACCTCAAATCAGATTTCAGAAATTGAACAGCAAAATTCCGAGTACAAACAGCAGCTTGAAGAAACTAAGGCAACACTCAAAGAAAAACAGGAATACAGCAAAAAATTACAGAAACAAATTCTTGACCTCAGCAAGAAAATTCAGAACAGCAATAAAAAAATTTCAAAGCTTAATGCCACTATAAAGGCAAAACAGGCTAAAATTGACAAGAAACTTGATGCAATTCAGGACAGACTTAATCTTCTCAGAAACCGACTCCGTACAATTCAGAAAACAAGTGATGTTTCGTCTTTGGAAATTATACTCGGTGCAAAGAACTTTTCGGATTTAATTGATAAAGCCGAACTTGTAAAAAGCCTTTCTTCCTATGACGAAAAACTCATCAAAAAGCTGCAAACCGAAATGGACACAATAAGCAAAGAACAAAAACAGCTTAAAAGCGACAAAGCCTCTGTTGAAAAAGAAAAACGCTCACTTGAAAAAAACAAGGAAAAAATAAACACACTTTCACAGGAAAACACAAAAATTATTGAACAGCTTACAGAAACTGCCGAAAACACAGAAGACACTATAAAGAAAAATCAGGAACAACAAAAAGAACTTATTGCCGCCCTTGAAAAGTACAACGAGGAAATGGCTGAAAAAGCACGGCTGGCTGCTCAAAGGGCAAAAGAGTTAGCCGAACAAAAAGCCGCACAACAAGCCGCACAGAACAAAAATGACAATAATAACGACAGCAACAATGACGACGACACTATCGTTATTAAATCTGACGGTTCATTTGTATGGCCTTGTCCCGGACACACATACCTCACATCAACCTTTGAGGAATGGCGAGGTTCAAGTAACCACGGTGCTTTGGATATTGCTGACGGAAGTGTTTACGGTGCAAAAGTTGTTGCCTGTTATGACGGCACGGTATTTTCCGCAAATTCAGGCTGTCCACACGATTACGGTAAAAATTCAAGCTGTGGTTGTGGCGGCGGTTACGGAAACTATGTTATGATTGACCACGGCAACGGCAAGATTTCTATTTACGGACATCTTTCGGGTGTTACAGTCAGCATAGGTGACAGAGTTGTTGCCGGTCAGCTTATCGGTTATGTAGGTTCAACAGGATATTCAACAGGTCCTCATCTCCATTTTGAAATGCAGCAGGACGGCATAAAATACAACCCAATGATTGAGTTTAATTCGTAATTCGTAATGCGTAATGCGTAATTATTATTACATATAGCTTTTATATAAAAACTTCCGCCGCTTATTACAAACGACGGAAGTTTTTTATTTAAAGAATTATTGCTGTCATAAATGAATTTCTGCTTTACTGCCGCCTTTTTCGTCTTTTGTGATAACGATTTGGCGGTTAATACTTTCTTTCAGCTTGTCTATATGAGAAATAATACCGACAAGACAGTTGCCGGAACTAAGACTGTTAAGTACATTTATAGATACATCAAGTTTTCCGTCGTCAAGAGAACCAAATCCCTCATCAATGAACATAGTATCAAGCTGTATTCCGCCCGCACGGGACTGTATTTCATCTGCAAAACCGAGTGCAAGAGAAAGTGACGCCATAAAAGACTCACCGCCTGAAAGCGACTGTGAAGTACGCTGTGTACCGTTATAATGGTCAATGATATTTATATCAAGTCCTGTTTTCTGCTGATTGCTTTTTGGAGTATCATCACGAATAAACTCATACTGACCTCCGCTCATCTGCATAAATCGTGTGTTTGCCTTTGCAAGAATATTATCCAGAAAGCTCATCTGAACAAGAGCTTCAAGGTTGATTTTTTGTTTTCCGCTGAGTTTTCCGTTAGCCGTATCCGACAAAAGTGAAATACGACTGTATTTTTTTTCGGCTGATGTCAGTTTTGAGGAATTTGACCTGATTTTCTGACCGGCTGTACCGTTTGCATTTCGGCGGAATAAAATATCGTTATTCTGTCGGTTAAGGTCATCACTTTGGATTTTTAAGTTATTGATTTTTTCTTCAAGTTCCGACAGCGGTTCCTGTTCGGAATTTTCAAGCTGTTTTTTCAGTGTTTCAGACGAATAAGTATATGTTTCTATATCGCTTTTGCACTGTTCAAGCTGAACACGTGCCTGTTCATAGGCTGTGTTAAGGGTTGTGCGTTTTTTAGTCATTTGTAAAACGGCATTTTCAGCGTCCTGTTTTGTCTTATAGACAAGTCGTGACGAAAGTTCATTTGCTTGTTTTGTAAAGTTCTGTATATTCTGTTCGTTAAGAGCAATATTTTTTTCATATTCCGCATATTGTACGGTCAGAGTTTCAAGCTGTTTACGGATATTTTCGCTTTGTTTTTCAAGTTTGTTTTTTTCTTCTATCAGGCTGTTGTATTCATTAAGTTTTATACTCAGACTGTCAATATTGCTTTTGTAGTATTTGCCTTTTTCGATAACGGCATTTTTTAATTCTCCGACATCAGAATATTCTGTGAACCATTGTTTTGCAATGTCGCTGATTTTTTGGTTCAGAGTTTCAAGAGTACCCTTTATTTTTTCGGCTTCTGCGTTGCTGTCTGACGCTTTTTTAGCCGACTTTTCGTATTCTTTTTTTGCCTCGTTTACATCTTTTTCAGACGGTGAATGGTTTTCCAGCGTTGCAAGGCAAGGGTGTATTGTTGAGCCGCATACCGGACATTTTTCACCGTCTTTGAGTGTTCGTGCGATAATTCCCGCCTGTGCGTCAAGAAATCTGCGGTTGAGTTCTGAATAATAAGCATATTTTTTATCGGCTGTTTTTTGCAGTTCAAGAAATTCATTATACTGTTGTTCGTATTTTTCATTAGTTTCCAGATATAAAAGTATATCTTTATAAAGGGCTTTAATCTGTTTGCGTTTTTCTTCGTACATATTTTTTTTGGAAAGGCAATTTTCTTTTTCCGCCTCAACATTTTTGAGTTCGTCAAGTCTTTTCCTTGTCTGTTCGGAAATATTTTTTGCCTTTTCCTGTTCGGATTCAATAGCTTTTTTTGTATTTTTATTTTTTACGAGTAATTGTTCAGTCTGTGACACTGACAACTGCAATTTACTGAGTTCTTCGTATGACGGCATTTTTTCTTGCAAAAGTTTTATTTCACCGGAAATTTTTTCAGCTTGTTCTTTATACGGTTCAACCTGTTTTAATTTATCTTCAAATATCGCAAGCTGTTCCTGTGAAGTCTTTAACTTATGTTGTGCTGTTTCAAAAGCCTGTTTTGCTTTTTGTCTTTGTTGTGCCTTGCCTATTTTTATATGTATATCGTCTATAAGTTTATTTGTTTCTTTAAGCTCAGATTCAATTTCTGATTGTTTTGCAGTGTCACTTTGTTCTATTTTTCTGATAATGTCGGTTATCTCGTCAACATCAACAATAAAGTCACTGTTTTTTTGCTGTATTGCTGAAAATTCGGGATAAAGCACACTGTTTTTATCACATAAAAGTGAACGAACCGCCAAACACATATCATTTCTGAGAATTTGAAGTTCTTCTTTGCTTTTGCTTTTTATTTCTGAAAGTCTGTTTTGCAAATTTCTGTATTTTTCCGTCTTGAAAATATTACACAGTATATCAGCTCTTTCAGTTGTTGTGGCACTAAGAACTTTTCTGAAATCACCCTGTGCAATCATTGCAATCTGCTTGAATTTTTTTGCGTCAATTCCCACAATTCTCTCAATACTTTTATCAATATTTCCCGTTTCGGTTCTCGGCGGAAGTTCGTGATATGTAAGCTCACTATATTTTTGTTGTTTAGTTGTTCCGCCGCCTCTTTTTGACGGACGTTCATAGGAAGGTCCTCTTTCAACCGTGTATGTTTTTCCGTTTGCAGTAAATTCCAGACGTACATAGGTTTTTACATCATCACGGGCATATTTACTTCTGAGCATAGATGATGTTCTGTCATTGCCGCTTGCCTCTCCGTAAAGTGCATAGCATATCGCATCAAATATTGTGGTTTTGCCCGCACCTGTGTCACCTGTGATAAGATAAAGTCCTTTGCCGCCGAATTTCGTAAAGTTAATTTCGGTTTTATCGGCATAAGAGCCGAATGCTGAAATCGTAAGTTTATTCGGTTTCATTATTCTTCTACCTCCCATATTTCAGAAATTAAATTTTCAAGAATTTTCTTGTCCTCGTCAGTCAGGTTTTCGTTATTCTGTCTTTGGAATAATTCGCCGAAAAATTCAAGCGGTGTTTTGCTTTCGTATTTCTTATATACATCTGCTGAGTTATTCTGAGATGTGCGGGCATTATCATATACAGCCGACATAATGTTCGGGTAAATTGTCCTGAGTTTCTGCACAACATCGGGTATATAGTCATCATCTGTAAGAACCGCATAAATATAATCATTAACTGCTGTTCCCTCATAGTTTTCTTTTGAAACAAGGTCTTCATATTTTCCACTGATTTGACGCATATCGTTTTTTGGTTTAAGCGGAATTTCGTCAATTTTCAACGTACCTTTTTCGTTGAGTTCAACAACAGTAAGTGACTTTTGTTTATCTATCTCTTCCAGAGAATATTTAAGCGGTGTACCACAGTAACGCACTGACGGACTGCCGACATTCTGCGGTTGGTGAATATGTCCGAGTGCAGTATAATCAAAAACATCAAAGACATATTTTTCAACATTATCAATTCCGCCAACATTGTAAACTTCTTTGTCATTGTCAGGTTCTCTGAAATTTATGCTTGTTTCTGACTTTGACAGCTTTGCATTTCCAACAAACTGGTGTGCGACAAGTACATTACGTTTTGATGTATCGACATTCATTCTGTCAATTACATACTTAACTGCGTCCGTATAATTTTCAAATTCCTCCTGATATACATTTCTGACATCAACAGGCTTTATAAACGGCAAAAGATATATATTTACTTCGCCGTATTCATCTTTAAGCGTTATGGGTTCAATGTCGCCGCTGAGTGATTTTGAAATATAAATTCCCTTGTCGGTTATAAATTTTGAACAGTAAGAAAGTCTGTCTGCCGAATCGTGATTGCCGCTTATTACAAACACGGGTATATGTATTTTCCAAAGATTTTCCAGAAACTGCTCAAAAAGTCTTATTGCCTCAACCTGTGCAACACCTGTGTCAAAAACATCTCCCGCAATAATAATACCGTCAGGCTGTATTTCGGGTATCATTTCAAGTATCTTTTCCAGAATATACTTTTGTTCGTCAATCATAGAAAAGCCGCTTACTTTTTTGCCGAGATGTAAGTCCGAAAGATGTATAAATTTCATTGGTTTTCTCCTTTCGCTTTGTAAAAAGTTATTTTTTCTTTATTATAACATATTTAAAGGGCAATTTTTTGGACTTTTTAAATAAAAATTTCGGTATATAAGACTTATTGTCCTATATACCGAATAATTGACATCAGATTATTTTTCCGTCAGAAATTTCTATTTTTCTTTTGCAAGCGTCTGCAACACCCATATCGTGAGTAATAATTACAACAGTTTTGCCGTCAGCGTTAAGAGATTTAAACAGTTCCATTATTTCTGCTGAGGTTTTTGTGTCCAATGCACCTGTCGGCTCATCAGCAAGAATAAACGACGGATTGTTGACTATTGCCCTTGCGATTGCAACACGTTGTTTTTGTCCGCCGGACAGCTTATTAACAGGCTTGTTTGCAAGCTCCTTAATGCCTGTCTTTTCAAGTGCGTCAAGAGCAAGGTCTTTTAATTTGCCTTTTTTCTTTTTGCTGAAATACAGCGGAATTTTTACATTTTCAATTACGGTGTATTCCTCGACAAGTGCAAAATCCTGCATTACTATACCGACTTTTTCGTTGCGGATTTTTGCAAGCTTTTTGTCGGAAAGTTTATGCACGTCAATATCATCAATTTGGTATGTACCGCTTTCAAAGGTATCTATACAACCGATAATGTGAAGAAGTGTTGACTTGCCGGCACCTGATTTACCGATTATCGCAACCATTTCGCCGTCATTGATTGTCAGTGATACGTCAGTAAGTGCAGTAAAAGCATTTGACTTTTTATAATTGTAGGTTTTTGTAAGATTTTCAATTTTAATCATTCTGCATTCTCCTTTATTGTTTCTACGGGTGATGTACTTCTTATTACTGCATAGGGCAAAATTATCGACATAAGGAACATAAACGCCATAATTCCAATACTTATCAATAAATTATTCAGTTCAAATGACGCACCGATAAGATAGTTAAAGTTCATTAGCTGCATATATACAATTCCGCCAACTGTAAGAAGTCCAGACAGTACAAAAACAATAAGTACATTTGCCGATATAATCTTGAAACAGTCTTTCCAGCGACAGCCGCACAAGAAGAATATTCCGAAATTTTTAACCTGTTTCATTGTTGAAATTGCAACCGAACCTGTCAGTCCCGAAAGCACAACAATCACAGCAACAAGAATAATCGGCAGCATTTTCATTAAATCGTTGTTCATTTCTTTTTTGCTTTCCGAAACCATTTCCGAAAAATCACATTCTAATGTACCGACGGTTTTAAGATATTCATTATTTTTTTTCTTTACCTCGTCGCTGACATCTGAACCGTATGAAATAAGCAGGTTTTCATCGCATATAATATTCCAGTTATCAGGATTTGCATTTGCGAAAAGGCTTTTACTGCCAAGCAAAAACGCTCCGACTGTTGAAACATTGCTGTCAAACGGTCTGAAAAGTCCGAATATACTCTTTTTGTTGTCAGCAAAAGCATAAGATGTATATCCGACAGGTTGGTAAGTATTATCAGTGAGAATACCCACAACAACAACATCACCCATATCGGTATGATAAACCTTGTTAAGTTCTGTGTCAATACCTCCGGAAGCAACAACCTCAATCTGTCCCTGACTGTTCAGTTCTGATGAACACCAGCGTCCAGCCAAGAGCGGAAGTCTTAATTTACTAAGCACATCACTGTCAAGCAGTATATAATCAACCTTGCCGTAATCATAAAACAGCTTTGATGACGGTTCAGTTTCAAGCATTGATTGAAGAATATCTGTCGTTATAATTCTTACATCACCTTCAAGATTTTTACGGATATTATCCATATCCTCCTCAGTAAATGGCATATCACTGTCAATATAAACTGCAACACCCTCGTTATTATTAAGAATATCCTCGTATGGCTTATAAAGCATAGACTTGCTGTTATATGATGCGATAACCACATTTGAAAGAATAATCAGGGCGGCAATTTCAATTATGAGTATCACATTGAAAAGAAGTTTATGAACAAACATATTATAAGCAATTTTTAAATACTTCATCATTTAGCCCCCTTTTTACTTTCAACTATTGTTTTATGCACAAGCGGAATAAGATTCAACGACATAATTATAATTCCGATTACAAGATATGCGGCAAAGACATTTAAATATATCTGTAATGTAAAGAACTCCGCAAATGTCGGGAACACAAGTGCAATAAGGTTAATCAATCCATAATGGAATATCAATGCACCGATTAAATATGTAACAATAAGCGTAATTATTATTTCGGTTATGTATAACAGGAACGATTTTATTTTATCTGCACCGCAAAGACGGCAAACCGCAATAGTTTTTTGTCTTTTTGACATTACATACGTATAAAGTCTTGCAACATTCAGAAGTACAACCGCAATAAGAATAAACGAAACAACATAAACCATATTGTTGAATTGCTTTTCGGCAAGTGGCTGAGGCTCTGCCTCGTGTATGCCGCCTACTGCGTCCTGAGCGAACAGCGTTTTTATTGTATCGGTTATCTGTCCTCTTACTTCCTGAGGAATATCATCTGTCACCGTAAATGAAATACTACGTACCAAAAAATCATCATCAACATTAGGATATAATACAGCAAAACCTGTTGGCAGTGCGTAATCACGTCCTGTTCCAAAACCGTTTGCTGTATCCTTCATTTTTGCAATAACATACTCGGTATTATTTATTTTTACAGTATCACCTTTTTTAGAGTTTTTAAAAATTGTATTATAATTTGAATTATAATCAACGGATATTTTATTTCCTTCTCCGGCAAGTTCCGGAAAGCGTTCCGACAATAAGTCTTTGTTGGGATAATGCACAGAATATTCCATAGTTAAGTTATCGTCGGTATATCCGTGAAATTCAAGAAAATTAAGATATTCACCACATACATCAATAACTTTATTAAGCCTTTCCTTTATTTCGGAAAATTTAGGTATTGATTTATAATTAACCGGTATATTGAACATTGTTGTATCAGTACCTTCATTATCTAATAATTCATCAGCCTTTTTTTTATCAATACCGCTGTATAAAAGTTTGCCTGTTTCCCTATCATATATAATATAGTAAAATAACTGATCATTTTCATCAGAACCAGAAGAATATTGTTGAAAATTTATTCCGTAGGCAGCTTTATAGTATGGTAATTCTTCCTGTTCGGTCGGTGTAACTGCGTCAATCATACCCGCAACTGTTAAAGATGATATAACGCACACAATCTGCGTTATGATTATGAAAACAAAAAGTACAGGTTTGTTTTTTATAAATAATTTCAGATTTTTAAATATCAGTGAAAACCACACGACTTTTCCTCCTTTGAAAGCAATTTTATTTTCTGAATACAAAACACATTTGCTAAAAATATTATATCACCGATTATCACTCACTGTCAATGTAGTTTACTTAAAAAAGTAATCTTTGTCAGATACTCACTAAATACACTGTCGTTTATTGTCTATAATTGATAAATAATATATCAATTATAGAAATAATTTTTATGTTATACCAAAAATCAAACAAACAAAAAGCGAGTGCATTTCCTGTACGAAAACAAGAAATGCACTCACAAGGTTATGTATTTATTTGTGCTTATGTGTTACAAAAATCATTTATCCTCAACAAGCTGATTTTTACTTTTTTTGCTGAATTTTTCCTTTATTTTCTCACTGCCGAAAATAATTGATATTGCAAGACCGACAATCAATGCCAAAAGTGCAATAACACTCTGCAAATCAATATTAAAGCCTGAATTGTTATAAACCGAGAAAATAGAACACGGTATTGATTTTGTATCTCCGACAGGTGTCAGCATTGCATTATTATAAATAGAAAGCAGTGAACCGACCATAAGACCAATGATTGCAAAGAATGTCATTTGCGGGAATTTTTTAACGCATACATCAATCAGCTTTGCACCGCCGACAATTCCGACAACAATGCCAAGTCCGACAGGTATCAAAATCATTACGCTGTTCATAAAATTACTTGTAAGATGTGAGATTGAAAGCAAAACAGTAGAATAAAGACCTAATATCATAAGTATCATTGAACCGCTTACTCCCGGAATTATCATACACATTGCCGAAAGTGCCGAACCGAAAAACAGATAAAGCCAGTTTCCGATATTCATTTCAAATACGCCTGTTGATTCTTTCATACCCTCATTATTTACAAACGCAAGGGCAATCATTATTCCAAAGGCAATTACACACGGTATGAGTGAAACAGGCTTGAACTTTGTTTCAAGTGCTTTTCTGAATACCAGCGGCAAACCTCCCACAATAAGACCGATAAAAAAGAAAAATGTCGGCAACGGGAAATTGTAAAGCAGATATTCAAGCAATTTTGAAAAAGCGAATATTCCGACTACTGCACCAATACCTATCGGGAGAAGATACATAAAGCTTTTTTTGAACTCTTTTCTCAGTCCCGTAAATGCGGCAAGCAGTTTGTCGTAAATATTCAGAATAACCGCCATTGTGCCGCCGCTGACACCCGGAATTATGTTTGCGACACCGACAATCATTCCGTAAATAATATTAAGTATAAATTTCATAATATTTCTCCTTGTTACATTTGTTTTCTGACAATTTTATATTCGTCGTCACGGCTGTAATACGGACAGCTTTCAAGCGAACCTGTCATAAACTTTGCAAATTCGTCCTCATCAAGATTTACAAGACATTCATAACATTCATAGTCTTCATTATATACATAATTAGTACAGCTTTCGCAGCCCGAAAACTCTGCCATAGTTCTCCCCCTTTCCATACTTTAACTATATTATCATAACTGATTTTGAAATTCAACAGTGAAAAAAGTCTTATTTGCTTACCTTTTGTATATTCCTACACCGTATATGTCGGCTTTGAAATCATAAAACGGTATAATATGCGGCGGATAAACGCTGAACAGCAATATCATAAATACAAACAAAAACAGCGACAACAATATCGGAATATAAAAAATTTCCGTTTTTACAGGTGATTTGAACATTCTGTACGACAAAAGCTGAACAACATATAATATAGCATAAATTCCGCTATAAAAAAGCACCTCAGCAAAAATACCGTTCACAAACTGCCGCACAAACAGACAGTAAACAATCATAAGCACTGCAAAAACATAAAGCATTAAAATCTTTGCACACACAAAATGCAAAAGTGACGGACGAAGATATGACAGTTCAATCACTATCCACATTATATATGCCAATGCAAAGGGTTTGAGAGTTTCCCACGCACTGCTGTTTACGCTTGAAATAAGCACACTCCACACTGTGCCGCCTGATGTTATGTATGAAATATGCAGTACAAATCCGAATACAAATATAACAGTTGCCCCGACAAAAGCAAAAATTCTGTTCATAACCCATTCCCCCAAAAAAACAGCCATACTTCATCTTATGACAAAGTATGGCGTAAAATGAGTTATATAAGAAAACACAAGGCTGTAATTGCCGCCCCGAAAAGTGCCGCTGAAATAAATAGTGTAATTTTTTTCGCCTTGCCCTTGTTTCTTTTGAGAGATGACGGCACACCCATTTCCCCGAGAATTTTTCTTGCCTCCTGTTCAAGTATATCGTGCTGAATGGACGCATATTCAGGTTTTATTATAAGTATCGCCCGTTCATAATACTCACTGCCCGTATTGTTCACTTCAATTATACTATGATTTATACCTTTAATCATTTCTTGTCCCCCTGATACAGTCAGAAAATTTTTATAATTTTATTTTTGACACAAAATTCATATCGTAAACAAAGAGTAAAAAATATATCAAAACAAATATTATACAATCTGTAAAGTGGAAAAATCGGTTTATAAAGTTGAAAACTCAGTGTAAAATGTTGATAACTCTGTTGAAAAAGTTGAATTTTATGAAGTTTTTTAGCTGTTAAAAAGTTGAAACGTTTTCCACATAGCATTTTTTGTTATTTTTCATCAAAATAAAATAACTGTTTGTATTTTTTAGTATGTCAAGAATAATTGAGAAATTTTTTAAAATTGTTATAATAAAAACCCAGTCGGAAATTTTATAAAAAATCCGACCGGGTTTTTGAAAGAAAGTAATATTATGAATTTCAGTTGAAAAGCGACAGTTTTACTATTGTTTTTGAAGATACTGCACCAAGCTGGTCATCAATTTTCTTTATGCTGAACTGACAATAATTGTTCGGATTGTCATAATCCTTTGAAATACCGTCGTCCTCATACATTGTATAATCAATGTTGTCATTTGTGTATGCGATAATTTCAAATCTTGACGTGTCCATATTATCCGTACAGATTGTTGTTCTGCAAAGCGGAAGAAGTTTATTTTTTCTGATAAATACAGGTACTTCATTCAGTGCAACAGTGATAAAGTGCGGGCCTTTTTTGAGTATCTGATATTTTCTCTGTGACGAAGATTTAAAAGTTACAAGCAACATATCCTCAGGAAGATATACATAACGTCCGTTTGCGTTCTGTTCATATACAGGTGCAATCATTATGCTTTCACCTATCATAAGCTGGTCTTCTACACCTCGTGCAAAATCGTCAGCCGGATATTCAAACGACAGCGGTTTTATCATCATATCGTCATTAAGACACGCTTTCATATATTCGCTGTAAAGATAAGGTATAAGGCTGTAACGGATTGAAAGAATATTCTTGAAATCCTCTGTGTCGCCGAAATTATAACATTCCTGACGTCTTGTGCCGAGTGCCGAATGGTTACGCATAAGCGGTGTGAAAATTCCGAAAGCAAGCCACCTTAACATAAGATCCCTTGTGCAGTTACTGCCGAAACCGCCAAGATCTGCACCTGAATACAAAAATCCGCACATATTCAATGACGACATCATTTTTATATTCAGCAGAAGATGTGACCACCAAGACTGATTGTCGCCTGTCCATATTCCGCCGTAACGGTGCATACCGATATATGATGAACGTGAGAACATAAGAATACGCTTGTTTGGTTCAAGTTCATCAAAAGCCTCACCGGCTGAACGTGTCATATTATAACCGAAAAGGTTGTGAACCTTGTCGTGTCTTATCATCTGTCCGTCAACGTTATGATAAAATCCGCAATAATCTTCCATACGGTTTGCAAGACCTGATAATTTGTCTTTTACTTTAAAGATAGTTTCTGAATCGGGGTTGCTTAAATCTACATTTTTAATGTAGTCTTTTACCTCGTTCAAACCCTCGTCGGTATAGAACATTGCCGGCTCGTTCATATCGTTCCAGAAACCCTCTATGCCGTCGTCAAGCAATACTTTATATTTAGAGCCGAACCATTTTCTTGCGTCCTCGTTCAGAAAATCCGGAAAATGTGTTCTGCCCGGCCATACTCCCGCAACAAAGTCAGAACCGTCCTCACGCTTACAGAAATAATTATTCTGTACGCCCTCCTCATAGACGTCATATCCGTCCTCAATTTTTACACCGGCATCAATAATCGGCACAAGGCGAACACCCTGTGAACGCATTTCCGCAACAAAATCTTTAAAGTTCGGGAAACGCTCGTCACTCACTGTAAAGTCCTTGTAACCCTCCATATAGTCAATATCAAGATATATTGCGTCAAGCGGTATTCCGTTTTCACGGTACTTACGGACAACCTCTCTTATTTCGTCCTCGTTCATATAACTCCAACGGCTCTGCTGAAAACCGAAAGCCCAGCGTGGTGCAATATAACTGCGTCCGATAATTTTTCTGAATTGTTTTACTATGTCGTAAGCGTCCTTGCCGTCTATGACATAAACTTTAAAATCAGGCACTGACGGTGTTATTTTCAGAGTATCCTGTTCGGTATAGCCTATATCGAATGTAACCTTTGCGGCACAGTCGATAAATATTCCGACGCTTATCATACCGCTTATAACAACAAAGTTATGGGCTCCGTAGAGAGAGCGTTTTTCCTCAGTGTGATTCGGGTCGTCTGTGCAAAAACTCTCATATATATATCCACGCTTGTTAAGACCTCTGTTTGCCTCACCAAGACCGTAAACAATATCAGACTCAGTCATCTGATAAGTGAAAACAGTTTCACCGCTGTTAAGAGTAAGTTCGTTAAAATACGGTATCGGGTCTTTTGAAAGTTCCATTTCCTCAGTTATAGCTGATGTTTCGATAGGGTTTCCGTATAAATATTTTCTGATCATTAAAATCAACCTGCCTTATAACAAAATGTAATTTTAGTGCAAACAATATAATTTTTTGTACAAATATCGAAATTATTATTAACATTTATATAATTATAGCATTTTACGCAAAAAATTTCTATACTTTTTTGTATAAATTTTTTGTTAATTTATTGTCATAAATGTAAAAAGCAGCGTGACGCTGCACCCAAATCGCATTCATACTTATTTTTACCGTTAAGTCTTTTTCTGCGGCATTAGTTATTGTTATTATTTCACGCAAAATTAAACGTTAATACAAACTACATATCACGCATAAACTCACCGTACGAAAAACAACTCCACACTTCACTCTCCACACTCCACTCTGATAAAAAAATCACAGCCATAATCTTTTAATCAAAAGAATACCCTTCAATATTCTTTCGACTGAAATCAAATGGCTGTGTTATTATTGCAGTACGGAGATTACCCGTTTTATCCGTATGGTGCAATTACAATAATAATATTACACTACTATTATTAAAAAGTCAATAAAATTATTTAATTTGTTTCAAAAAATATAACAAAAAACACAAAAATATATCTGTAAATGAGAAATTTTTGTTTTGTTGGTTAGTGATGTTTTTTTAATTATTACCTGTCAACAACTGGTATCGGTGTTTCGTCAACTTCATCAAGGTTGTTGAGATAATGCTTTGTATCAGCCGCAACCTCATTTGACAGGAACAGCACCGCAACAATATTCGGTATTGCCATAAGTGCGTTGAGAATATCGGAAATATTCCACACAATGTCAAGTGTGATAAGCGGTGCAACAACAAGTATTGCAAGGAAAATAATTCTGTACGGAATAAGTCCTTTTTTGCCGAAAAGATATTCACAACATCTTTCGCCGTAATAAGACCAGCCGAGAATAGTTGAGTAAGCAAAGGTAATCATTCCAACAACAAGAATAATCGGGCCTATGTATGGTATCTGACCGAATGCACAAGATGTCAAAGCACCGCCGTTGCTGATTTTTGATACATCAATATCAGGATTTTTCATAATGCTGCTTACAAGTACAAGTCCTGTCAAAAGACATACAACAACAGTGTCCCAGAATGTTCCCGTTGATGATACAAGTGCCTGTCTTACAGGGTTTCTTGTCTGTGCCGCTGCCGCAACGATAGGTGCTGAACCCATACCTGATTCGTTTGAAAACAATCCTCTTGCAATTCCGTAACGTGCCGCCATAAGAATACCCGAACCAACGAGTCCTCCGGCTGCCGCACCGGGTGTGAATGCCATCTGAACTATTGTTACTATTGCAGGAAGAATATAATCATAATTTATTGTGAGAATAACAAGACAGCCGATAACATAGAATATTGCCATAACAGGCACAAGTCTTTCACATACGGTTGATATTGCCTTTACTCCGCCGAAAATAACAATGGCGGTAATAATTGCGGCGGCAATGCCGACAATCCACGGTTCAATTCCAAGATTTGTCTTTGTTACTTCTGCTATTGCGTTTACCTGTACTCCGCAACCTATGCCAAAAGACGCAAAAAGTGCAAACACCGCAAAAAGTATTCCAAGCCATTTTTGTTTGAGTCCTCTTTCGAGTGCATACATAGCACCGCCCAACATTCTGCCGTCTTTTGTCTGTACCCTGTACTTTACGGCAATAAGCGACTCGGAATATTTTGTAGCGATTCCGAATACACCAGTCAGCCAGCACCAGAACACTGCACCCGGGCCGCCAAGTGCAATAGCCGTGCCTACACCGATAATGTTTCCTGTACCGATTGTCGAGGCAAGTGCCGTTGACAGTGACGCAAACGGACTTATGTCACCCTTTGAGCCTTTTTCTCTTGTTACCGATAATTTTATTGCGGTAAATGTTTTTCTTTGAATGAATCCTGTTCTCACAGTCATAAAAAGATGTGTGCCGAAAAGAATAATTATCATCGGCAGTCCCCACAAAAAATCATCAACCGTGCTTACAACAGAACCCAGAGCGTTCATAAAACCTTCCAAAATAATTCCTCCTTTTGTTTTTGCGGTTTTACATTTTCATTACCCTTTTTTTATTCCTTTTATATATTCATTTATTTTTTGAAACAAAAAAACAGACAGCATATTTGTATTGTATGGTGTCTGTAATTTGCCGCACAATACCCGTCATAAAACAGCAGATATTGTGCATTTAAGTTATTTTTGTAAAATTACAGCATTGAATCAGCAAGTTCTTCAAGCTGTTTTTCGTTTTCTTCCGTCATTGTTGAACGGATTGTGACACTTACAGGACTGATTTCAACATTTTTCATAGCACCAAAGTATTCTTTCATAATTTTTGCTGCCATAGGTGCCCACGAACCGTTTTCAACAACGGCAACTTTTCTTTTCTGATAACCCTTGATTTTGAGGTGGTGCAGAAAATCGTTTGCACACGGGAAAATTCCGCCGTCATAAGTCGGTGCAAGCATAATCATTCTGCTGTAACGGAATGCGTCCTCAACAGCCTCCGCCATATCATCTCTTGTAAGGTCTGTAATTGCAACAGGGAGGTTTGTTTTTGACTTCAATATATCATAAAGTTTAAGTGCGACATTCTTTGTGTTGCCGTGAACTGACGCATAAGCAATAAATATACCGTCTGTTTCAGGCTCATATTTGCTCCAGGTGTCATAAAGTCCGATATATTCGCTGAGGTCGCCTGTGAGTATCGGGCCATGCAAAGGACATATTGTCTTTATATCGAGAGTTGCGGCTTTTTTGAGTAAAGCCTGTACCTGAGCCCCATATTTTCCGCATATATTGAAATAATATCTTCTTGCCTCGCAAGCCCATTCCTCGTCAGCGTCCATCGTGCCAAATTTTCCGAAACCGTCAGCCGAGAACAGAATTTTCTCAGTGCTTTCGTATGTAACCATAACCTCAGGCCAGTGAACCATAGATGCCATATAGAAACTCAGCTTATGCTGACCAAGGTCAACGCTGTCGCCCTCTTTTACTGTAACGGTTCTGTCTGTGAGGTCAAGTGTAAAGAACTGTGGCATCATTCTGAAAGTTTTGTCGTTGCCGATAAGTTTCATTGTCGGGTATTTTTCGGCTACTTTCTGAATATTGTATGCGTGGTCGGGTTCAAGATGGCTTACAACAAGATAATCGGGTGTTTTGCCGTCAAGCACCTTTTCAAGATTTTCAAACCATTCATCTGTTTTTCTTCTGTCGATTGTGTCAAGAACGGCAATTTTCTCGTCAAGAATAACATAGGAATTATAGCACATTCCGTTAGGAACTACATACTGACTTTCAAAAAGGTCAATATCCTTGTCATCTGCACCGATATATTTAACTGAATCCGAGATTGACTTAATCATTTTAATTATCCCCCTGATTTTTAAATTATATAAACAGTGAATACCGTACATTTCAAAAACATAAAATAATACGGTCTCTATTCATAAATCTGTCGAAATTTATTATAATACAATTTTTTTGTTATGTCCATAGTATTATTTGTATTTTTTTACTGAATGGGCAACATTTTTGGCTCGTGCTTTTCAAATACCGTAAAATGCGTAAAGCCGCACTGCAAAAGCAAGGTAAGACCTTCCTCAATTCCTGAACCAATATCACCCCAGCGGTGAGCGTCAGAACCAAGAGTGATATATTTTCCGCCGAGTTCACGGTAACGGTTTATAATGTTCTCATCTGGCAGTGTCTTTCCGATAACCTGACGTAATCCTGATGTATTGACTTCAAGTGCCTTATGGTTATGTATCAGCACAAGAAGTATTTCATCTATAATTTCGCTGAAATCGTCAGGATTTATTTTTATTCCCGAATTTCCGACAATATAACGCAAAGGATAAGTTATATGTGCAAGCGAGTCAAAAATATCAAGCTGTGCAAGCTCTAAAAGCTCATTAAAATATCTTTCAAGCATAACAGGGGCATTTTCCTCTGTATATGTCAGAAAATAAAAGTCCTCCTCCCCTTTCAGATTGTGCAGTGAACCGAGAATAAAATCATATTCCGCAAGGGAAAGAGCGTCCTCAGCCGCTTTAATATCCTGAGTCGGCTGTCCGAGTTCAATACCTGTATAAATATGCAGTCTGTCGTGATAAACCGCCCTTGCTTTTGAAATATCAAGCACGGATTTTGATATTGACTCTCTGTAATCCTTTTCAAAATATTCCTGACACTCGCAGTGGTCGGTTATTGTAAGGGAATAAAGTCCCTTGTTTGACGCATTTTCGCACATCATAAGCACTCTGTCGTTTGCGTCAAAAGAGTTTTCGCTGTGAGTATGACTGTCCGAGATGTATCTGTATTTCATAAGCACTTTCCTTTTCCGAATTAAAATAAGGCAAAAACTTTCACTGATGATTATACTAATTATAACATATATTTATCCTGTTTTAAACATCAATTCTACTATAAAAAATCTAACATTTTAAGCCATAAATTATCAAATAGTATCATAATTTTTCAGTAAAGTACAAATTTCCCGAATATGCAACGAATAACCTTTCAAATACAAGTGAAAAAGATATTTTTTCAAAGCCTTGACAATAATGTCAGAAAATAGGATAATTTAAATAATTTCTATTAGGAGGTTTTATACTTTATGAATGCTGTTATAACAGTTATAGGAAAAGACAATGTAGGAATACTTGCAAAAGTTTCCGCAGAATGTGCAAAGGTAGGAGTAAACATTGTTGAGGTAACACAATCTGTACTTCAGGGAATGTTTGCTATGATTATGTTTGTTGATATTTCAAAATGCACAGTTCCGTTTGACAGTCTTGTTGATAATCTTTCCGCAAAAGGTGAAGAAATGGGTGTCAAGGTTCACGTTATGCACGAGGATATTTTCAACGCTATGCATAAAATCTGATTTTAACACAGTTTAAATTATCCGTTTTGGAAAAGGGTGGTCAATAAATAATGATAAATTCTCACGATATACTTGAAACCATCAATATGATAGACAACGAAAACCTTGATGTAAGAACAATTACAATGGGTATTTCACTTCTTGACTGTATTGATGACAATATTGACAAGGCTTGCGACAAGGTTTATGACAAAATCTGCCGCTATGCAAAAGACCTTGTCAAAACAGGCGAGGACATCAGCAAGGAATATGGTATTCCGATTATTCACAAAAGAATTTCCGTCACACCTATTGCAATGCTTGCCGCCGCCTGTCCTACAATGAACCCTGTTAAATTCGCAAAAACTCTTGACAGAGCCGCTGATACAGTCGGTGTAAACTTTGTCGGAGGCTACACGGCACTTGTTCACAAGGGCTTTGCACCTGGCGACTATGCACTTATTGAGAGTATCCCTGAGGCACTTTCATCAACTGAAAGAGTATGCTCATCAGTAAACATAGGCAGTACAAAAGCCGGAATAAATATGGACGCAGTAAAGAAAATGGGTAAGGTTGTACGCAGAACAGCCGAACTCACTGCTGACAGAGAATGTATCGGTGCGGCAAAATTGGTTGTTTTCTGTAATGCTCCTGAGGATAATCCTTTTATGGCGGGTGCTTTTCACGGTGCCGGTGAACCCGATTGTGTTATAAACGTAGGTGTTTCTGGCCCCGGTGTTGTAAGGGCGGCTCTTGCAAAAGCCGGCGACTGCAACATAACTGAGGTTGCCGACATAGTAAAGAAAACAGCTTTCAAAATCACAAGAACAGGTCAGCTTGTTGCAAAAGAGGCGGCAAAAAGACTCAGTGTACCTTTTGGTATTGTTGACCTTTCGCTTGCTCCTACTCCGGCAATAGGCGACTCTGTTGCACATATTCTTGAAGAAATGGGACTTGAACAGTGCGGTGCACACGGCACAACAGCCTGTCTTGCACTCCTCAATGACGCAGTTAAAAAAGGCGGTGTTATGGCGTCGTCACACGTCGGAGGACTTTCGGGTGCATTTATTCCTGTTACTGAGGACGCCGGTATGATTGATGCCGCAAGAAGCAAGGCTCTTACTCTCAACAAACTTGAAGCAATGACGGCTGTATGTTCTGTCGGTCTTGATATGATTGCAATTCCGGGTGACACTTCCGCTGACATCATTTCGGGCATTATTGCCGACGAGGCCGCCATTGGTATGGTAAACTCAAAGACAACGGCTGTGCGTGTTATTCCCGCAATAGGCAAAAAAGCCGGTGAAGAACTTAATTTCGGCGGACTTCTCGGCGGCGGTCCCATTATGGACGTAAACCCTGTTTCCCCCGCAAAATTCATTTCAAGAGGCGGAAGAATCCCCGCCCCAATGCAAAGCCTGAAAAACTAACATACAGAGTGGAGTGTGGAGAGTGGAGTGTGGAGTTGTTATTTGAACCGTTAGTTTTTGCGTTGAGATGATTTTATTGTAACATTTATGCAAAAAAACATACTGTAATATGCGTTTTGATATATTTTTTGTCATAATCAATAAATTTTTGTGTTTGTGAATTTGAATATATTGCCTAATTGTCGATTGTAAAATTGAAAATCGAATAGTATAATTACAGTTGGAAATTAGGTGTAGGGAAGAATGGGCTTTCTGATTCTTCTCTATACCTATGTTTTTTTAAGAGGAGGTGTCTTTTTTATGGAGGATATGATTTCAAAGATTGTCGATATGGACAAAAAAGCCCGTGACATTACCGCTGAGGCTCAGAAAAGTAAAATCGACTACGAACATCAGATTATTCAGACAAAAGAGAAAATCAAAAATGATTATCTCGAAAGAGCCGTTGAACGTGTAAAAATCAATCAGCAGACTGCACAGAAAAAGGCTGACGAGGCTTTGAAAGTAATTCAGTCAAAAAATGCTGCAATCATCGACAACCTCGAAAAAACCTATTCCGAAAAAAGCGACAGCTGGGTTGACGAAATAGTCAGTCGGGTTGTCGGGGAATAATATCAGAACCTTTAAGGAAAACTGATTATCTCCGGAAAGGAATGGTGCTATTATGTCGTCTTCAAAGACGTCAACCGCAATACTTGCAAAGGCACGTGCTATGTACGGCAAATGCCTTACCGACAAGGACTATGACGAGCTGATGGAATGTCATACCGTTTCGGAAGTTGCTGCGTATCTCAAAACACGCACCAATTATGCCTCGGTTCTTACGGGACTTAACGAAAATGATGTCCACAGGGGTCAGCTTGAACCGCTGCTCAGACAAAACATATACTATGATGTCACCGCACTTTCACGGTACTCACAGAATGTCAATATTTCATCAAATTTTTCAGATTTTATAATCTCAAAGATGGAAGTTGAACAGATAATGCGTTGTCTGACGCTTATGAACATTGGCAGACCTCAGGAATATGTATATACAGTGCCGCTGTCGCTTGACAAATTCACTGAAATAAACCTCAAAGGTCTTGCGTCAGTGAAAACTTATGATGATGTTCTTGAAGTTCTGAAAGGTACAAAATATTTCTCGACTCTGAAAAAATTCAAGCCAAAAGATGAAGAAAAAATCAATATTGCTGACCTTGAAGTACAGCTTTCAAACGAACAGTACGGCAGACTTCTTGACGCAGTGTCAAAATCCAAAAGTAAAACAGACCGTAACGAAATTAAGGATATTTTTTCGGCAATTCTTGATTTTGAAAATATTTCAAGAATTTTAAGACTTAAAAAATATTATAAATTCAGTGCCGGACAGATTAAAGAAAAACTTATCCCCTACGGAAAGCTGAGCGAAAAGGTTATTGACGAGCTTTGTGCGGCTGAAACCGTACAGGACGTATTTGAGCGTTCACGCTCTACCTATGTCGGCAAGCTGATGTCAAAACTGCAATACAATGACCTGACTCAGATTAAAAATGCTATGGTCGGTATGTACTGCAAACATCACCTCAGACTTTCGGCAAATCCGACAATCGTTATGATTTCATACATTTACCTGAAAGAATTAGAGCTGACAAACATCATCAATATAATCGAGGCTACACGTTATGGTATTTCTGCAAGCGAAAAGGCTAAACTTCTTGTCAGATAAAAAGGAGGAGGTGATTCTATGTCGGTTAAACCCGTAAAAGCCATAAGCATTATCGGTATGATGTCAGAACTTGAAAAGGTCATCAAATTCTGTGGTGATTCTCAGGCGTTTCACCCCGACGACGCAATGTCCTTTTACACAAATACTCAGAAATTCGTACCGCTTGCCGATAAAAACCCTTATTCCGCACCACTGCAAAACCTTAAATCAACAGCGGAACTTGCCGGCATAAAGCTTGAATATGTAAAGCTGAAAAACTTTACCGTAAGTTCAGGCGGTGTGCTGAAATATGTCAAGTTTTTCACATCAAAAATTGAAAGTCTGATTAACCAAAGACTTCTTGACCAACAGAATATTGACAACTGCAAGCGAATCATTGAAGAAGTTGAACATTTTGTCGGTCAGAATATCAATTTCACTGAATTATTTGACTGCAAATATATCAATCCAACATTTGGCCGTATTCCAAAGGAAAGCTATGAAAAGCTGACAAACTATTCTGATGACCCGTATGTTATCTTTTTCCCGTTTACCAATGATGAAACGCATTACTGGGGAGCGTATTTTTCGCCGCCGGAACAAAAACAGCATACGGACAGGATTTTTTCATCACTGTATTTTGAAAAACTTGATGTTCCGCATATTGCCGGAACTCCCGAAAACTACAAAAAACAGCTTGAAACCCAGCTTGTACAGCTTAAACAGGCACTTGACAAAACAAACCGTCTTATTGAGATTTTCTGGAATGCCGAAAAAGACAAATGTATGATGTATTACAGCAAACTGGAAGAACTTGATTCCTACCACGAAATAAAACGCTATGTTTACAAATATCATAAAAGTTTTATTCTTGTCGGTTGGATACCGGCTGAAAATGAGGAATTTTTCACAAGACAGCTTGACGGAATACGAAGTGTTGAATATTCCCTCAGCGACGGCAAGGACGAACTCAAACATTCACCGCCTGTTATTATGAAAAATCCGCCGTTCTTCAAACTGTACGAATATTATGTCAAGATGTACGGACTGCCCTGTTACAATGAGGTTGACCCTACCCCACTTGTTGCGTTGACATACACATTATTCTTTGGAATTATGTTCGGTGATATGGGACAGGGACTTGTTGTTGCAATAGTCGGTGCATTGATGTGGAAGTTAAAGAAAATGGAAATCGGGCGGATACTTGTCCCCTGTGGAATAGCGGGTATGTGTTTCGGTTTTCTTTATGGTTCGGTGTTCGGCTTTGAGAATGTGCTGAATCCTGTGTATAAAGCGTTATTCGGAATTGACGGAAAACTGATTGAGGTTATGGACTCGAACACAATAAATATGATAATTTACAGTTCGGTCGGAATAGGCTTTGTGACTATCGCAATAGTAATGCTGATAAATATTTTCTCGTCGCTGAAACGGCGTGACTTTGAAAGTGCATTTTTCGGGGCGAACGGTGTCGCCGGATTTGTATTCTATGTTTCGCTTGTTTTAGGACTTGTGTGTCAGATGTTCCTCGGTATTCCGTTGATGAATATTTTTTATGTTGTCGGACTTATCATTCTGCCGTTGGTGCTTATGTTCTTGCGTGAACCGCTCGGAAAACTGGTATCGGGCGAAAAGAACTGGCAACCGGCAAAATGGGGCGAATATTGTGTTCAGAGTTTCTTTGAACTGTTTGAAATGTGTTTAAGCTATGTTACAAACACAATGTCATTCCTCCGTGTAGGTGCTTATGTGCTTGTACACGCCGGTATGATGCTGGTTGTATTCACACTTGCCGAAATGGTCGGCGGTGCTGTGGGATATACGCTGATAGTTATTATCGGCAACGGAATTGTAATGGCTCTTGAAGCACTGCTTGTTGCAATTCAGGTTCTCAGACTTGACTATTACGAAATTTTCAGCCGTTTCTATGTCGGCGAAGGTCGTCCGTTCAAGCCTGTTACCGCAAGAAAGGAAAATCAATAATCCCTTTGGGATTTTGAAAAAATTAAAAAAGATTTTGGAGGATTTTATTATGTTAGAGTATGTTTTAATGATTGTCCCGGTTGTATTTCTCGTAGGTTCTGTTTGTTATGCTTATAAGATGGTTGTAAAAGGAAAATCAAGAAAAAGAGCCGTTGCAACTCAGATTGCGTCTTTCTGTGTTGTAGGTTTTGCGTGTCTTCTCACTTCACTTTCTGTTTTTGCTGCCGGTGACGGAAGTGCCGCTGCAACAACTGCCGGTGATATGAATACAGGTCTTGCAATGATCGCCGCTGCACTTGCAACAGGTATATCGGGTATCGGCGGTGGTATTGCCGTTGGTAATGCCGCTCCTGCCGCTATCGGTGCTACAAGCGAAGATCCTAAGGCTTTCGGTAAAGCACTTATCTTCGTTGCACTTGGCGAAGGTGTTGCACTTTACGGACTGCTTGTTTCTATACTTATCATCAGCAAGATCTGATAACTATTTTAAAATTTTAAGGCTGGTGAGCTTATGAAATTCTATTTAATAAGCGATAACGTCGATACAATGATGGGAATGCGTCTTGCCGGAATTGACGGCGTGATTGTTCACGAAGACAAGGAAGTCAGGGACGCACTGACAAAAGCTATGGATATGGAGGACGTTGCGGTTATACTTATGACGGAAAGACTGGTTCAGCTTTGTCCTGAACTGGTGTATGACCTCAAACTCAACCGCAAACAACCCCTTATCGTTGAAATTCCCGACAGACACGGCAGTGGTCGTGCAAAAGACTCAATCACACGTTATGTCCGTGATGCAATCGGCGTTAAAATTTAAACGTCTGCGGAGGTGGCAATATGCCTGATACTGTAAGTAAGACAGACAATTTTTTGAAGGCTATCGAAAAATATGCCGAAGAACAGCGTACAAAAATTCAGTCTGAGGCTGAGGACTTTAAAGAAAAGGAACTCAACAAAGCCGAAGAAGAAGGTCTGAGAGAGGCTTATGTACTCATTCAGAAAAAGATGTCTGACATAAATACAAAAATCGCAAGCGAGCTTTCAAAAGCCGAAAGTGCAAGCCGCAAGGAAATTTTCATAAAGCGTCAGGAAATTTCCGACAAGGTCTTTGACAAGGCAAAGAAAAAACTCCTTGACTACACAAAAACAGCAAAATATTCCGATATGCTCAGAAAAAGCACAAAGGAAATTTCATCAAGACTTAATGCCGACGATGTGGTTCTGCTTGTAAAAGAGGAAGATATGAAGTTTGAAAAAGAACTTAAAGCGGCTTTCGGAAGAAACTGTGAGGTTAAATCTTCAAACGAAATTACTATCGGCGGAGTTATGGGAATGAGTCAAAAAATGGGACTTTTAGCTGATGAAACACTCGACACTAAGCTTTCGGAACAGCACGAATGGTTCTATGAAAATTCAGGTCTGTGCGTTACCGAATAATTCAGAAGATGGGATGAGTTTTAATGACAACAAATGATGTTATTTATGGTATAAACGGTCCTGTTGTTACCGTCAGAAACACAAGAACTTTTTCAATGATGGAAAAGGTCTTTGTCGGCGACTCCCGTCTTGTTGGTGAGGTTATCGGCATTACCGATAAATTCACCACAATTCAGGTTTACGAAGAAACAACAGGTCTGAAACCGGGCGACCCTGTATATGGAACAGGGGCTCCGATGAACGTACTTCTTGGCCCGGGAATTATTGACAATATTTTTGACGGAATTGAACGTCCCCTTAAAGCAATAGAAGAAGAAAGCGGCTCGTTTATTTCAAGAGGTTCTTCCGTTCCGTCACTCGACCTTGACAAATACTGGAATGTAAAAATCAAAGTAAAAGTCGGCGACAAACTTTCAGGCGGTCAGATTTATGCCGTATGTCCTGAAACAGCAATAATTGAACACAGATTTATGGTGCCGCCGACACTCAGCGGTACAGTTACAAAGGTTGAACCTAACGGCAAATACCGTCTTAAAGATACAATAGTAAAAATCAAAGACGATAAGGGTGTTGAACACGATTTGACACTTTGTCAGGAATGGCCTATCAAGACTGCACGTCCTGTTGCACAGCGTCTGCCTGCTGATATTCCGCTGATTACAGGTCAGAGAGTTATTGATACCCTGTTCCCTATTTCAAAAGGCGGTACGGCGGCAATTCCTGGCGGATTCGGAACAGGCAAAACTATGACACAGCACCAGCTTGCAAAATGGTGTGACGCTGATATAATCGTCTATGTCGGTTGCGGTGAGCGTGGAAATGAAATGAGTCAGGTTCTTGATGAGTTCTCTGAGCTTATCGACCCGAAGTCAAACCGTCCTATGACTGACCGTACCGTGCTTATTGCGAATACTTCAAATATGCCTGTTGCGGCTCGTGAAGCGTCAATCTACACAGGACTTACACTTGCGGAATACTATCGTGATATGGGTTATCACGTTGCGATTATGGCTGACTCAACATCAAGATGGGCTGAGGCTTTGCGTGAAATTTCAGGTCGTCTTGAAGAAATGCCGGCTGAGGAAGGTTTTCCGGCTTATCTGCCGTCAAGACTTTCCGAGTTCTATGAACGTGCCGGACGTGTTGAAACATTATCCGACAGCGAGGGTTCTGTAACAATTATCGGTGCTGTTTCTCCACAGGGTTCGGACTTTTCTGAGCCTGTAACACAGAACACAAAGCGTTTCACAAGATGTTTCTGGGCATTGGATAAGGCTCTTGCTTATGCAAGACATTATCCGGCAATTAACTGGATGAACAGTTACAGTGAATATTTCACCGACCTTGACCCGTGGTACAAGGAACATCTCGGCGAGGACTTCATAAAGTACCGTAACAAAATCAACGCTATTCTCCACGAGGAAAGTTCACTTATGGAAATAGTTAAACTTATCGGTTCTGATGTTCTCCCTGATGACCAGAAGTTGGTAATTGAAACCGCAAAGGCTATAAGAGTAGGTTTCTTACAGCAGAACGCTTTCCACCCGGACGACACATTCGTTCCGCTTAAAAAGCAAAAACTTATGATGAAAGCAATTCTTCATCTTTACACAAAGGCAAAACATATTATCGCAGCGGCTATTCCGATTTCAAGAATTATGGAACTCGGACTCTTTGAAAAGCTCGCCAAGATGAAATACGATATTCCCAACAGCAAGCCTGAAATGTTCGACGACCTTATCGCCGAAATTGACACAGCACTTGCAACACTGACCGAATAAGTCAGCAACAAACTTTTAAGGAAGTGAAATGAATGATTCTCGATTATGTCGGTGTTAAAGAGATTAACGGTTCTCTTATCGTGCTTGATGATGTCGAAAATGCCTCTTTTGAGGAAATGGTTGACATTCGTCTTGACAACGGTACTTATCGTCAGGGAAGAATAGTTCAGATTGAAGGCAAGCGTGTTGTTGTACAGGTTTTTGAAGGCACAAAGTCTATTTCACTTGACAACACAAGGACACGACTGAAATGTCGCCCTATGGAGCTTGCACTTGCACCTGAAATTATGGGACGTGTATTCAACGGTGCCGGTGAACCGATTGACGATTTGGGTGCTGTTTATCCCGTTAAAAGAGCAAACATCAACGGCACACCTATGAACCCTGTTTCACGTATCTATCCGAGAAACTTTATCAATACGGGTATTTCAACCATTGATACGCTTACAACGCTTATACGTGGTCAGAAATTACCTATATTCTCGGGTTCAGGTATGAAACATAATGAACTTGCCGTTCAGATAGTAAGACAGGCAAAGATTTCGGACGACAACGAAAAATTCGGTATCGTCTTTGCCGCAATGGGCGTTAAAAATGATGTTGCGGATTATTTCCGCAGAAGCTTTGACGAAAGCGGCGTTCTTTCAAGAGTTGTTAT
>JAQXZA010000097.1 GCA_029226955.1 Clostridia bacterium
AGCAGGAACTTCAGATTAACGAGGAAATTCGTGATAAGGAAATCAGAGTGATTGATTCTGACGGTGGACAGCTCGGAATTATGTCAGCGTCACAGGCTATCGAAAAGGCTGCGGCAAAAAATCTTGATCTCGTTAAAATTGCCCCTCAGGCAGTACCGCCCGTATGCAAGATTATGGACTACGGCAAATACCGCTTTGAACAGGCAAAAAGAGAAAAAGAGGCAAGAAAAAAGCAGCATATTGTCGATATAAAGGAAATCAGACTTTCACTTAATATCGATACACACGATTTTAACACAAAACTTTCACACGCTCAGCGTTTTATCAGCGGTGGTGATAAGGTAAAGGTGTCAATTCGTTTCAGAGGTCGTGAGATGGGACACCCCGAACTCGGTACAGAAATAATGAACAAATTTGCTGAGGCTTGTCAGGAATTTGCTTCTGTTGAAAAGCCTGCAAAGCTTGAGGGACGCAGTATGCTTATGTTCCTTGCACCAAAGACAAACAAATAAACCCAATTTCAAGGAGGACAATATAATGCCTAAGATTAAGACACACAGCGGAGCAAAAAAGCGTTTTAAGCTCTCTAAAAACGGAAAAGTAATTCGTGGACACGCAAACAAATCACACATTCTCAACAAGAAAACAACAAAGCGTAAAAGAGGTCTGAGAAAGACTGTTGCCGCTGACAAGACAAATGTAGCAGCAATCAAGAAACTCATTCCTTATAAATAATTTTTACTGATTTTCTGACTAAAACAAATTAACCATTATCGGAGGTATATACAATGGCACGTGTAAAGGGTGCGTTGGCAACACGCAAAAGAAGAAAAAAGACTTTAAAGCTCGCAAAAGGTTACTGGGGTGCTAAGAGCAAACACTTCAAAATGGCGAAAGAAGCCGTAATGAAGAGCGGTAACTACGCATATATCGGTCGTAAGCAGAAAAAGCGTGATTTCAGAAGACTCTGGATTACCCGTATTTCAGCAGCTTGCCGTTCAAACGGTATCAACTACTCAACATTTATGAACGGTCTTAAAAAAGCCGGCATCAATCTTAACAGAAAAATGCTCTCAGAAATTGCTATTGCTGACCCTCAGGCTTTCACAGCCCTCACAGAAAAGGCAAAAGCTGCTTTATAATCCTTTAAGCAAAGACGCACCTAAGATACAATTCTTAGGTGCTTTATTTTTAAACAGGGTGTGGTAAGATTGAACTATAAATCTATTGAATTGTTTGCCGGAGCAGGCGGTTTGGCATTAGGATTGGAACAGGCGGGTTTTGAACATATAGGCTTGGTTGAAATAGATAAATATGCAGCAGAAACCTTGAAAATAAACAGACCTGAATGGAATGTAAAATGTGAAGATGTTGAAGAGGTTGCAAAACGGGATTTAGAAAAAGAATTTAATATAAAAAAATATGATTTGGATTTGTTGTCAGGTGGAGCACCTTGTCAGAGTTTCAGTTATGCGGGCAAAAGATTGGGTCTGGAAGATGTAAGAGGTACAATGTTTTATCATTATGCTACATTTTTACACAAACTGCAACCAAAAGTGTTTTTGTTTGAAAATGTCAGAGGTTTATTAACACACGACAAAGGAAAAACCTATGAAACTATTGTGAATATATTTGAAGATGAGAACTACAAAATATATAAAAAGATTTTAAATGCCTGGGACTATGGTGTTGCCCAAAAAAGAGAACGCTTAATTACAATAGGTATAAGAAAAGATATTGCAGATATATGCGAGTATAAATTTCCTGAGCCAAAACAATATAAGCCGGTATTACGGGACGTATTGAATGATGTGCCGGAAAGTGAATGTGCTAAATATTCTGAATATAAAAGAAAAATATTTTCCTTAGTTCCTCCCGGTGGTTGTTGGAGAGATATTGACCCTGATATAGCAAAACAGTATATGAAGTCCTGTTGGGATATGGGCGGAGGAAGAACAGGAATATTACGAAGATTAAGTTTTGATGAACCGTCACTGACTGTTCTGACAACACCTCAGATGAAACAGACAGACAGATGTCACCCGACTGAGGACAGACCGTTCAGCGTCAGAGAAAATGCAAGGATACAGTCTTTTCCTGATGATTGGAAGTTTTCAGGGAATGTTTCTGCACAATACAGACAGGTTGGAAATGCTGTTCCGTGTCTTTTGGCAAAGGAGATTGGAATATCAATAATAAATTTTTTGAATGAGGTGAATAAAAATGTATGATTTGAATTTTATTTCTCAAACGGACTTTGAACATCATGTTAGTGACACAATCTTAACATATAATAAAACGTTGCAAAGCATAAATTTAGAGAAGTTTAATATGAACATAATTGACCCTATAAAACTTCTTTTTGATAAAAATGTTTTTGATAAATCCTTTAAAGAAATTATTGATATGGAGATACAAAGACAGAGAGATAAGTCAAATACAAATGCGATAGGATATTTTCATCAGAATATATTCAGATATATTTCTTATTGTGAAGTTCCGAAAGAGGGCTGGGACGTTATAGTAAGAAAGCCTGACAAGCCTGTTATATATGTTGAAATGAAAAATAAACATAATACAATGAACTCCTCATCAGCACAGAAAACATATATACAAATGCAAAATCAGATTTTAAACACACCAGATGATTATTGTTATCTGGTAGAGGTCATAGCACCTTGTTCAAGAAACGTTAAATGGTCTTGTTCCGTAAATAAACAACACGTAGAAAACGAGAAAATAAGGCGGGTGTCAATAGATAAATTTTATGCTGAGGTTACAGGTGAAAATAACGCATTTTATAAAATGTGCAGACAACTGCCTATTACCATAAAAAAGATTATATCTGAAAATAATAATCTTAAAGCACAAAAAGATACAGTGTTTGATGAATTACAAAGAATAAACCCTGACATATTGTCATCTTTATATTTGTTGGCATTTAAGGATTATGAGGGTTTTGAAGAAATTTCAATATGAGGTTTCATAAAGGAGAAGGAAAATGAAAAATATAGTTTTAATCGGAATGCCGGGTTGCGGCAAAAGTACAATAGGTGTTGTACTCGCAAAGACAATGGGTTATCGTTTTTTGGACTCGGATTTGCTTATTCAGGAGAGTGAAAACAGACTTCTCAGCGAAATAATAAAGCAAGACGGTCTTGACGGCTTTAATGCAATAGAAAACAGGGTCAATGCGTCAATAGAAGTTGACCGCTCAGTTATTGCAACAGGCGGAAGTGTTATTTATGGCAGAGAGGCAATGGAACATCTCAGAAAAATCGGTGTTGTTGTCTATATAAAACTGCCCTATGATGAAATAGAAAAAAGACTCGGCGACCTCACAAAGCGTGGGGTTTCAATAAAGGACGGTCAGACCTTGCTTGACCTCTATAATGAAAGAATACCGTTGTACGAAAAATATTCCGATATTACTGTTGAGGAAAACGGTATGACTATTTCACAGACGGCACTTTTGATTAAGGATAAATGCACTGATTTTTTTGAAAACAGGAAATAATTTGTTTAAAGGATAAATATTATGATTACAAGCAGAGATAATGAACTTATAAAAGAAACAGTAAAGCTGATTTCAAGTGCAAAATTCAGACGTGAAAAACAAAAATTTGTCGCTGAGGGTGTAAGGCTTTGCCGTGACGGTGCAGAGTCGGGTGCTGAAATAACGGCTTTTCTCTTTACACAGACGGCGGCTGAAAAATATCCACAGGATTTCAGGCTGATTTCATCAAAATCCGAAAAAATTTATGAGGTAAGCGAAAAACTCTTTAAGCAGATTTCTGATACAACTTCACCACAAGGCTTTATGTGTCTTTTTAAAACACTTGACAAACAGACAACTTCGTATAAAATAAGTAATAAGAAGTGTTATACGGCACTTGAAAACATACAGGACCCGTCGAATCTTGGCACAATACTAAGAACTGCTGAGGCTCTCGGCACGGACGGAATAATTCTGTCAAAGGATTGCTGTGATATTTATATGCCAAAGGTCGTCAGGGGAAGTATGGGTGCAGTTTTCAGAGTGCCTGTTATTATTGCCGGGAATTTCACTGAATATATATCACAACTGACGAAAAGCGGTATAAAGACTTATGCGTCAACTCCGCATAATGCCGAAAATATAAATGATATTGATTTTTCGGACGGCGGTGTAATGCTTATCGGAAACGAGGGCAACGGTCTTAAAGATGAAACCATAAATGCGTGTTTCAAGCGTGTGAAAATTCTTATGAAAGGTCGTGCCGAATCGCTTAATGCTGCCGCTGCCGCCGCAATTCTTATGTGGTGTATGCAAAGCTGAAACTACGAAAACGGGGAGAGTGACATAAATTGGATAAAAATATATTCTGGATATGGCTGCAATGCTGTCTTGGTGTTGACAATCCCCGTATTCACAGAATTTTTGAAGTTTTCGAGGACGCTTATCAGATATATAATGCCGACGAAAATGAACTAAGAATCAGCGGAGTTTTTGTTGATAAAGAACTTTTAAAACTTACTGACAAAAATCTTGATACTGCAAAGAAAATATATAATAAATGCTTTTTGCACGGATATAATATATTTTCTTTACAGAATGAAAATTATCCCGACAGGCTCAGAAAAATACCGACACCGCCTGTTGTCATATATGTAAAGGGCAAAATTCCTGACGGAAACCGTCTGTTTACGGCTATTGTCGGCACAAGACATTCAAGCATAACAGGCAGAAAAACTGCATTTTCGATTGCTTATGACCTTGCAAAAAGTGGTGCTGTTGTCGTCAGCGGCGGTGCAATGGGTATTGATACACAATCACATTTAGGAGCGATTCAGGCTGGCGGAGAAACCGTGTGTGTGCTTGGTTGCGGAATAAACTATAATTATTTGCCTACGCTTGAAAATGTGCGTAATGAAATTTCAAAGCACGGTGCATTGATTTCGGAATATCCGCCCGATTATCCGCCGACTAAATTTACATTTCCAAAGCGTAACAGGATTATTTCGGGAATATCCGACTGTACGGTTGTTGTTGAGGCGGGAAAAACAAGCGGTGCATTGATTACTGCAAAAGAGGCTGTAAAACAGCACAGAACCGTTTTTGCCGTTCCGGGAAGTATCGAAAGCAAAAGCACAACAGGCTCAAATCTTCTCATACAGGAGGGTGCAAAGACACTTCTCAGTGCTGATAACATTATAGACTGGTACAACTCAAAAAATCAAAAAAACAATGACGAAAAAATTTCAGAAACATCAATAACTCCCGACTCAATAGAAAAAATACGAAAAAAATCAGAAAAAGAGAAAATATTGCCGACCACTGAAAAAATATCTGAAAAACGCTCTTTATCGCATAAACATACCGCTGAAACCGAAAAAAATGAGAAGAAAGAAAATAAAATTCCCGATGAACAGTTGACAGAAAACGCTCTTGCGGTGTATCATACAATTTCAGATACCCCGATTCATGTAAATGACATCAAACTTGCAACAGGCTTAAAGATAAATGATGTAATTTCAGCACTCTCAGAACTTGAACTGAACGACCTTATTATTCTTCACCCGGGCAAAAGATACACGAAAAAATAGAGTGGAGTGTGGAGAGTGGAGTGTGGAGTTGTGCGAACCGCCAGTTTTGTGTTTTGATTTAAGTCTGCTATAACTTTTAAGAGATATTAAGAATAAATATGCGGAGGAAATTTTATGTCAAAACTCGTAATAGTTGAGTCGCCTGCAAAGGCAAAAACAATTAAAAAATATCTTGGCAAAGGATATGAAGTTGTTGCGTCAATGGGACACGTAAGGGACCTTAACCCCAACAGACTCAGTGTTGATATAAAAAAGAAATTTGCACCGAAATATGAAATAATAAAAGGAAAAGAAAAACTCGCAGATGAGCTTGTAAAACTTGCCGAAAAAAGCGACTATGTTTATCTTGCAACCGACCCCGATAGAGAGGGAGAGGCTATTTCATGGCACCTTGCTTATCTTCTGAACCTTGACCTTAACGACAACAACAGAGTAACCTTTAATGAAATTACCCAGACGGGTGTAACAAACGGAATGAACGCACCGAGAAAAATTGATATGGATTTAGTCAATGCCCAACAGGCAAGACGAATACTTGACCGCCTTGTCGGTTATAAGCTGAGTCCGTTCCTTTCACAGAAAATAAGAAAAGGACTTTCAGCCGGTCGTGTTCAGTCCGTTGCCGTGAGAATTATCGTTGACAGGGAAGAACAGATAAGAGCATTTGTTCCTGAGGAATATTGGAGCATTGACGCAAAGTTTATTCCGAAAGGTGAACGCAAGGCTTTTCCGGCGGCTTTTTACGGCGACAGAAAAGGCAAAATAAAAATTACAAGTTCAGAACAGGCACAGCAGATTCTTGATTCAATAAAGGACGCACAGCCTGTTGTTGAAAAGGTAAAGCACGGCACAAGAAAACGTCAGCCGGCACCGCCTTTTATCACGTCAACCTTACAACAGGAGGCGTCAAGAAAACTCGGTTTTCAGTCAAAGCGTACAATGAAGGTTGCACAGGAACTTTATGAAGGTATTGATATAAAAGATATGGGTGCTGTCGGTCTTATAACCTATATGAGAACCGACTCGCTAAGACTTTCGGAGGACGCTCTCAATGCCGCCGAAACATTTATAAGAGCAAAATGGGGCGACAAATACGTTCCGGCACAGCACAGACATTTCAAATCAAGGGCTAATGCACAGGACGGACACGAGGCTATACGTCCGACAATGATTGACCTTGAACCGTCAAAGATAAAAGACAGCCTTACAAGTGACCAATATAAGCTATACAAACTTATATGGGAACGTTTTATTGCGTGTCAGATGGCTGAATGTATCCAGAAAACAACACAGGCTGATATTGCTATGAACGATTATATTTTTAAAGCGTCAGGCTACCGTGTAAGTTTTGACGGCTATACGGTTCTTTATGTTGAAAGCAAGGACACAGCCGACGACGAAAAAGAATCCGAACTTCCGCCAATAGAAACAGGAACAATTCTCAGAGTGAAGGAAATGACACCAAATCAGCATTTTACACAGCCGCCGGCACGATATACCGAAGCGTCACTCATCAAAGCACTTGAAGAATACGGAATAGGCAGACCGTCAACCTATGCGGCAACAATCAGCACGATTACTTCAAGGGAATATGTAAAGCGTGAGGGTAAAACTCTTATCCCGACGGAACTCGGCGAGGTTTCAACAAAGCTGATGGAGGAGCGTTTCCCGAAAATAGTAAATGTAAAATTTACCGCCCAGATGGAACAAAATCTTGATACGGTTGAAGAGGGCAAAAGCGAATGGGTACAGTTACTCACTGATTTTTACGGTGATTTTGACAAAACACTCAAAAAGGCAAAGGAAGAAATGAAAGGTGTCAAAATCGAGCTTGAAGAGGATAAAACCGACCTTATCTGCGATAAATGCGGAAAGCCTATGGTTGTAAAATTCGGAAGATACGGAAAATTCATTGCGTGTTCGGGTTATCCTGACTGTAAAAATATCGTTAAGATTGTCAACAAGACTGGTGTTCCCTGTCCGAAATGCAATGGTGATGTTATTGTCAAAAAGACGAAAAAGGGCAGAGTATTTTATGGCTGTTCAAACTATCCGAACTGCGACTTTGTTTCATGGTATGAACCTGTAAACGAAAAATGCCCACAGTGTAACGCCATACTTTTCAAGAAAAAAGGCAAAAAGCCAAAGCTTTTCTGTCAGACAGAGGGTTGCGGTTTTGAAAAAGATGCAACTGAAAACAATGAATAATCAATATATTGTAACAAATGCTGATATATGGTAAAATATAATGCGTAATTATTTTTGCTGAAATTAAGTTTGTGCGTTGAATTTTAGTTTGTTACAAAATTCAGTTGTTGCGTGTAAAAATACAATACACTGATTTTGCGGAAAATGACTTAACGGTAAAAATAACTTTGAACGCAATTCGGGTGCGGCAGCTTGCCGCTGGAGAGTGGAGTGTGGAGTTGTTGTGTATATAAATGTGCTTGGTGCAGGTCTTGCGGGTTGCGAGGCGGCATATCAGATTGCAAAGCGTGGAATAAATGTAAAACTGTATGAAATGAAACCGTCAAAGAAAACAGCGGCTCATAAAAGCGATAATTTTTGTGAACTTATATGTTCAAATTCTCTGAAAGCGGCAAGAATTGAAAGTGCCGCCGGACTTCTCAAAGAGGAAATGCGTCGTATAGGTTCACTGCTTATGGAATGTGCCGATAAATGTGCCGTTCCAGCCGGTGGTGCATTGGCGGTTGACAGGGACGAATTTTCGTCAATGGTAACAAACGCAATACGCAACAATCCGCTTATTGAAGTTATCGAAAGCGAGGTTACGGAAATTCCGCACGATACAATTACAGTTATTGCGACAGGGCCGCTTACAAGTGACAGTCTTGCCGATAAAATTATTGAAATGTGCGGAGGTTCACTGCACTTTTTTGATGCCGCCGCTCCTATCGTTACCGCTGAAAGCATTGATATGAATTGTGCATTTACCGCATCACGCTATGACAAGGGCGGAGATGACGCATACATCAACTGCCCTATGAACAAAGAGGAATACGAAAATTTCCACAGAGAACTTGTTTCGGCTGAACGTGCGGAACTGCACGATGTTGATGTGCAAAATCCGAAAGTTTATGAAGGTTGTATGCCTGTTGAAATTCTTGCACAGCGTGGACTTGATACCTTGCGTTTCGGACCTATGAAACCTGTCGGACTGCGTGACCCACGAACAAATCACAGACCGTGGGCGGTTTTACAGCTCAGAACCGAAAATTCCGACAAAACAATGTACAATCTTGTAGGTTTTCAGACAAACCTTAAATTCCCCGAACAAAAGCGTGTTTTCGGAATGATACCGGCGCTGAAAAATGCCGAATATGTCCGTTTCGGAGTAATGCACAGAAATACATTTCTTGATTCTCCACGTGTTCTTAATTCCGATTATTCAATGAAATCAAATCCGAAAATATTTTTTGCCGGTCAGATGACAGGTGTTGAGGGTTATATGGAATCAGCGTCGTCGGGAATGATGGCTGGTATAAATGCCGTAAAACGACTTAACAATGAAGAAACGGTAACGCTGTCAGAAATGAATATGATTGGTGCGTTATCAAGATATATAAGCAATCCTACTGTAAACGATTTTCAGCCTATGGGTGCAAATATGGGAATACTTCCGCAACTTGAAGAACATATAAGAGATAAAAGAGAGAGGGCGGCGGCTTATTCACACAGGGCATTGGCTGAACTTGAAAATATAAAAACTTTGCTTAAATAAGAAAGGATTTTTTTATGAAAATTTTAGTTGACGCATTCGGCGGAGATAATGCCCCTCTTGAAATATTAAAGGGCTGTTCACAGGCAAAGGAAATTTATACTGATACCGATATTGCCCTTGTAGGTAATGAAGAAATAATCAGAAAAACCGCAAAAGAAAACAATATCAGCATAGATAATATGCAGATTTATGACGCACCTGATGTCATAACTATGGAAGATGACGCAGGCGAAATAATGAAGTCAAAGAATAATTCGTCAATGGCAACAGGACTTAAACTTCTTGCGAACGGTGAGGGTGACGCATTTCTTTCAGCCGGAAACAGCGGTGCTTTGATTATGGGTGCAACGCTGATTGTAAAACGCATTAAGGGTGTAAAACGTCCGGCATTTTCTCCTGTTATGCCTACATCAAAAGGTCCTGTACTTCTCATTGACAGCGGTGCAAATATTGAAGTCCGTCCCGAAATGTTACAGCAGTTCGGAATAATGGGTTCAATATATATGGAAAATGTACTTAAAGTTAAAAATCCCCGTGTTGCCCTTGCGAATGTCGGCACTGAGGAACACAAGGGCGGAGAATTACAACATCAGGCATTTAAACTTCTCAAAGACACAAAGCTGAATTTTATCGGTAATATCGAGGCAAGGGATATTCCCGCCGGAGCAACTGATGTTGTTGTTGCAGACGGTTTTACAGGTAATGTTATCGTTAAAATGTACGAGGGTGTTGCCGCTGAACTGTTCAAGAAAATCAAGGGCGTATTTTTCAAGAACCTTAAAACAAAAATTGCCGCACTCATCATTAAAAAAGACCTTAACGAACTCAAACAGTATTTTGACTATAACCAGTACGGAGCGGCTCCTGTTATGGGTGTTTCAAAGCCTGTTCTCAAAACTCACGGCAGTGCAAAGGCAACGGCAATCGTTACCGCAATAAAGTCCGTAATTGATTTTACTAATACTGATGTTATCGGAAAAATTGAAGAAAATATCGTTTCACTGAAATCAAAGAATGAATAAAAAGGAATGAAATTCAGATGAAAAATCTTGAAAAGAAAATAGGCTATACCTACAAAAACATAGCATATCTTGAAACGGCACTTACACATTCGTCTTATGCAAACGAGGCAAGACACGGCACAAAAAGTAATGAAAGGCTTGAATTTCTCGGCGACGCTGTACTCAGCATAGTTGTTTCTGACTATATTTTCAATCACTGTCCGAATCTTCCTGAGGGTGAACTGTCAAAACTTCGTGCGTCATTAGTTTGTGAAAAGAGCCTTTGCCGTTTTTCAAAGGCACTTGGTGTCGGCGATTATCTTAAACTCAGCAAGGGCGAAAGAAACCTTAAAGGACAGGAAAGACCGTCAATTCTTGCTGACGCATTCGAGGCGATTATTGCGTCAATTTATCTTGACGGCGGCATAGAGGAGGCAAGGAGATTTATCTTATCGTTCGTAGAGCCTGAAATAAAAAATCCTAAACCGAGGGCATTTAAGGACTATAAGACAAATCTTCAGGAAATTATTCAGAAAAATCCTGAGGAACATCTGGAATATGTATTAACAGGGGAAGAAGGCCCCGACCACGATAAACATTTCTTTGTTGAGGTTCACCTCAACAGCAATGTAATCGGCAAGGGCGGCGGAAGAAGCAAGAAAGAGGCAGAACAACAGGCGGCAAGAGAAGCTTTGGAGTTGATGGGATATTGAAACATTCAAATGTAGCACTTTTTGTACCACATAACGGCTGTCCTCACCAGTGCAGTTTTTGCAATCAGCGGACAATCACTGGAAAAAATGAACAGCCGACAGCACAAGATGTAAAAAATGCAATAGAAACAGCCGAGAACACTCTTGGCGAAAATACTAAAAATGCCGAAATAGCTTTTTTTGGCGGTAGCTTTACGGCAATAGACAGAAATTATATGACGGAACTTCTTGCGGCGGCTGCACCGTCAGTACAAAGCGGAAGATTTTACGGCATAAGAATTTCAACCCGACCTGACGCAATAGACGGCGAAATACTCGATATTCTTCAAAAATACGGTGTTACAGCCGTTGAACTTGGGGCTCAGAGTATGAGTGATGATGTACTTTATGCAAATCACAGAGGGCATACCTCATCTGACGTTATAAATGCGTCAACAATGATAAAGGAACGTGGAATGTCGCTCGGTTTACAGATGATGACAGGACTGTATAAAAGCAATGACGAAAAGGACACGGAAACAGCGGAAGAAATTGCCGCTTTAAAGCCTGATACTGTACGTATTTATCCGACAGTAGTCTTAAAGGGAACGGAACTTTACGACCTCTATACAAGCGGAAAATATCAGCCGCAAAAACTTGACGAGGGTGTGAATCTTTGTTCAAAACTGCTGAAATACTTTGAGGACAGAAACATAAATGTTATTCGTCTTGGACTTCACGACAGTGACAGTTTGCGTGAAAATATGGCGGCTGGTGCATATCACCCGGCATTCCGTGAACTTTGCGAAAGCGAGATTATGTACAACAACGCTGTTGAAGAACTCAAAAAATTAAACATAAAAAGCGGTGTTGTTGAGTTTTTCATAAATCCGAAATCGGTTTCACGCTTTATCGGTCAGAAACGAAAAAATCTTGACCGCCTTTCAGAACTTGGCATAACCGCAATCATTCGTCAGGACTCACGGCTTACAAAATATCAGACCGTATGCCGATATGTCCCGCAAAATTGAGTTAGGAGTTAGGAATTAGGAGTTAGGAGTTGTGCGAAAGGTCAGCTTATTCGCTAAAATCAGGACGGTGAGAAAGTGAAATTAAAATCTCTTGAAGTACAGGGTTTCAAAACATTTCCCGATAAAACAAAACTTGACTTTACAAACGGTATTACTGCGGTTGTAGGCCCTAACGGCAGTGGAAAAAGCAACATAAGCGACGCTATACGCTGGGTGCTTGGCGAACAGTCGGCAAAGGCTTTACGCTGTTCAAAAATGGAAGACGTGATTTTCAACGGTACACAGCAAAGAAAGCGTACAGGCTATGCACAGGTTACTCTGTCAATCGACAACAGCGACAGAACTTTACAGTTTGACGGTGATGAAGTTGCCGTTACAAGACGTTTTTACCGTTCGGGCAACAGCGAATACCTTATAAATAATGCCGCCGTAAGATTACAGGATATACACGAGCTTTTTATGGATACAGGTCTTGGACGTGACGGATATTCTATGATAGGTCAGGGCAAAATCGACTCTATTGTTTCTTCAAAAGGCGAGGACAGGCGAGAAATTTTTGAGGAGGCGGCGGGAATTTCCCGTTTCAGATACAAAAAAGCTGAGGCGGAACGTCGTCTTGACAAAACCGAAGAAAATCTTGTCCGTTTGCGTGACATTATGTCCGAACTTGAAGGCAGAGTTGAACCCTTGCGTATTCAGTCTGAAAAGGCTAAAACATATCTTGCCTGTTCAGAAGAAAAACGTGGACTTGAAATTGCATTGTGGCTTAAAACCCTTGAAAAATCCGCACTTGTAATTCGTGAACAGGAAGATAAAATTTCTGTTGCAAGAAGTCAGTACAATGACACTGAAAATGCACTCGGAAAAATACAGACCGAAAGCGAAAAAATCTTTTTTGAGCAAAGTAACTTTAATTCCCGTGTTGATGAAATAAGACGTGAAATTTCAGCCTATGAAGAACAAGCGTCAGAAAAGAAATCTCAGGTTTCGGTTTTAAAAAATGATATTTTGCACAACTGTCAGACAATAGACCGCATTACTGCCGATATTGCCGCAATACAAAATTCGGGCGAGCAGATAAAACTTGAAATAGAAGAAAAACAAAAGCTGATTTTGCAACATACAGAAAAGCTGTCGGAAAAACAGTCCGAACTTGAAAAATGCACTTCCGAACTCGGTTCGCTTAAATCGGGCGAAAGTGAGTTGGGCGAAAAACTCGATAAAATCAACGCTGTTATTGCCGACCTTACCACAAAATCATCTGACGCAAAAATTAAATATATGACATCATCTTCGTCAATAAATGAAATTACCGGAAGAATGGGTGTTGTCGAAAACACGATAAAAGCACGTGAGTCACAGATTAAAACACTCGGAAACATTATTGACGATTATAACAAAATGCTTAATGATTGTCTTGACAGAATTACATATCTTAAAAATCGTGCAGACGGTCAGGAGCTTATTCTCAGAAATAAAAACAACAGTTGCAATGAACTGAAAAAACAGGCGGATAAACTTTCTCTTGACAGTGAACAGCTTTTCCGCAAGGCAAAAATGCTTGAAGAACTTGAACGTAATCTTGAAGGCTTTACGCACAGTGTAAAAACTGTTATGCGTGAGGCAAAAAAAGGAACGCTCACAGGTATTCACGGCCCTGTTTCAAGAGTAATAAAAGTGCCGTCAGAATACAGTATCGCCATTGAAACCGCACTCGGTGCCGCTATGCAGAATATTGTCACAACCGACGATAACGACGCAAAACGTGCTATTGCATTTCTGAAAAAACACGACGGCGGTCGTGCAACTTTTCTTCCTGTATCAACCATAAAAGGTCGTGAACTGGGCGAAAACGGACTTGAACAGTGCAAGGGTTTTATCGGTATTGCATCACAGCTTTGTACGTGCGACGACTGCTACAAAGGAATACTGAGTTCACTTCTTGGCAGAATTGTAATTGCTGAAAATCTTGATTGTGCAACGGAAATTGCGAAAAAATACAGTTATCGTTTCCGCATTGTCACGCTTGACGGTCAGGTTGTAAATGCCGGCGGTTCGCTTACTGGCGGTTCTCTTGCGAAAAATACGGGACTTTTAGGTCGTGCGGCAGAAATTGACAAAATGCGTACTGAGGCACAGAAAATTTCCGCACAGGCAGATACTGTACATCAGGATTTTGAAAAAGCAGAAAAACAGGCACAACAGGCTCAGAGTGAACTTTTAAAATTGCGTGAAGAATTGACGGCGGTAAACGAGGACAAAATAAAAATTGAGGCTGAAATAAAAAGCCGAAATTCAGAAAAGCAGTCAACCGAAAAATCACTTCTTGAAGTGCAGAATGAACGTGAAAATTCCGTTGAAAGATTATCGGAACTCACGAAAATTATGGAAACATCAAAGACGGAATTTGACGAATACAACAGACAAATTTCCGAAAAAGAACAGAGTGCTTTACTCCTTTCAGGAAATAAAGCCGAATATGTCCGCAAGCGTGAAAGCATTACCGACAAAATGCAGGAAATCCGTCTTGAAATTCTTACAATCGAAAAGGATATTTCATCAGCAAAAAGTGATATTGAAAATGCAAATATGCGTTTCGGTTCATCAGATGAAAAAATAAAACAGTACAAAGCCGAAAGTGCTGAAATATTCGAAAAGAATAATTTAATAAAAGCCGAAATTGAAGAACTTACAAAGCAATCCGAAGAACTGGCGGAAAAGGCAAAGCAGTCAGAAAAAACGATTGAACAGCTTAATGCCGACAGAATGAACCTTGAAAAGCGTTCAACCGAACTCAGACAAATGGAGAGAGAAAAAACCTCAGAACGTGAAAACGTCAGCGGCGAACTTGCACGTCTTGAAGAAAGACGGGATAATTTACAGAAAGAATATGACGAAATTATACGCAAACTATGGGAAGAATACGAACTGACAAGGCGTGAGGCTGAAAAAATTGCGATAAAAATTGAGGACACAGGAAAAGCACAGAGAAGACTTACCGAACTCAAACAAAAAATACGTTCACTCGGTTCTGTAAATGTTTCTGCGATTGAAGAATACAAGGAAGTCAGCGAGCGTTACGAATTTCTTAAAATTCAGATAGGCGACGTTGAAAAATCAAAAGCCGAACTCACTAAACTTATAGGCGAGCTGACAAAGCAAATGCGTGAAATTTTCGTTGACAGATTTAATCTTATAAACAAAAACTTTTCGGAAACCTTTGTCGAGCTTTTCGGCGGTGGTAAAGCGTCATTGTCGCTCTCTGACCCCGAAAACGTTCTGACAACAGGCATTGACATTTCCGTTGAACCGCCTGGAAAAATCGTATCTCATATTGAACTTCTTTCAGGCGGTGAAAAAGCTCTTGTTGCAATCGCTCTGTATTTTGCTATAATGAAAGTAAGTCCGGCACCGTTCTGTGTAATGGACGAAATCGAGGCGGCACTGGACGACGTGAATGTTTACCGTTTTGCGTCATATCTACGCCGTATGAATGACAATACTCAGTTTATCTGTATTACTCACAGACGTGGAACAATGGAAGAGGCTGATGTTCTTTACGGTGTTACAATGCAGGACAGGGGCATTTCAAAACTTCTTGAACTTCGTGCAAGCGAAGTCGAACAAAAACTCGGAATAAAAGCGTAATTTATAATTTATGAGCGGAGGAGTATCCAATGGGATTTTTTGCGAAAATTAAAGAGGGACTGAAAAAGACAAGAGATACTATTGTCGGAAAAATCGACAGTGTTTTAAAATCTTTTACTAAGATTGACGAAAATCTTTTTGAAGAACTTGAAGAAATTCTGATAATGGGCGATGTCGGAATGACAACGGCTGAAAAAATATGTAATGAACTTCGTGCAAGAGTCAAAAAAGAGGGCGTTACCGACCCTGAAAAAATTCACGATTTACTTGCCGACGTAATCAGTGAAATGCTTTCGGGCGGACAGGAACTTGACATAAGCACAAAACCGTCAGTTATTCTTGTAATCGGTGTAAACGGTGTCGGCAAAACTACAACAATCGGCAAAATGGCTGCAAATTTTATCCGTCAGGGCAAAAAGGTTACTCTTGCTGCTGCTGATACATTCCGTGCCGCTGCTATCGACCAGTTACAGATATGGGCTGACCGTTCCGGTGCTGATATAGTAAAACAGGGCGAGGGTGCAGACCCGGCAGCCGTTGTTTTTGATTCAATATCATCAGCAAAGGCAAAGGGCAGTGACATAATTATTGTTGATACAGCAGGCAGACTTCATAACAAGAAAAATCTTATGGGTGAGCTTGAAAAAATCAACAGGATTATCGACCGTGAACTTCCCGGTGCGGCAAAAGAGGTACTCCTCGTACTTGACGCAACAACAGGACAGAATGCGGTTAATCAGACAAAAGAGTTTAAAACTGCCGCCGGAATTACAGGTATTGTTCTCACAAAGCTTGACGGTACGGCAAAGGGCGGTGTCGTTCTTGCAATAAAAGAAGAACTTGACGTGCCTGTAAAATATATAGGAGTAGGCGAACAGATTGACGACTTACAGCCGTTCAATCCTGATGAATTTGCAAAAGCACTTTTTGCGGTTGATAACAAGGAATAATGTTCAGACCTTAAAGGGAGGTTGAATTTTATGAGATTTATTATAGCTTCAAATAATGAAAAAAAAGCAGAAGAACTTGACAGAATATTACTGCCGCTTGGCATTGAGGTTAAAACCGCTAAACAACTCGGAATTTCACTTGATGATGTCGAGGAAACAGGTACAACCTTTGAAGAAAATGCAGAACTTAAAGCAAAAGCCGCTTGTGAAAAAACAGGTATGCCGGCAATAGCTGACGATTCGGGACTGGTTGTTGACGCACTTGACGGCAGACCGGGAATTTTTTCGGCAAGATATGCGGGTAAGAACTCAACAGATAAAGAAAAAATCGAAAAACTTCTTGCTGAAATGCGTGATTCAGAAAATAAAAGCCGTGACGCACATTTTGAATGTGTTATATGCTGTTATTTTCCCGACGGCGAAAAGATTTTCGCACGTGGAAGATGTGACGGCACAATCGGTTATGCACCGAGAGGAAACGGCGGTTTCGGCTATGACCCGATTTTCTTCACAACAGGGAACAAAACCTTTGCCGAACTGACGAATACTCAAAAAGACGCAATAAGTCACAGGGGCAAGGCTCTCAAAGAGTTAGCGGAGCTTTTAAGAGTAAAACTTAATAAATAAAATACCGTGAATTTATCGGGAGAGGATTAAGTGTAAAACGTATGAAAGATACGAATAATAACAAGCGTCTGTTCATTTATGATGTAGATAAAAAGTATGAAGATATATTTTTAAAATTCAGTGATGATTTTCTGTTTTCGGCGTCGCCTTCGGTAAAGGGTTGTATAGGCTGTTTCGGCTGTTGGATAAAAACACCCGGAAAATGTGTGTTGAAAGACAGATGTAATATTATTCAGAACTATATTTTAAACAGCAGTGAGGTTGTTATTGTCAGTCCGATATTATATGGCGGATATTCACCGGATATAAAATCCGTGCTTGACCGTTCTATCGGGTACATATTGCCGTATTTTCGTATTGTTGACGGTGAAATGCACCATCAGTTGCGTTATAAACATTCCTTTAAACTCAGCGTGTATTTCTACGGAAAATGCGGTGATGATGAAAAAAATATTGCAAAACGTCTTGTAAAAGCAAATGCAATCAATCTTGGTGCAGAAAATTATGAAGTTAATTTTTATGATTCTGTGGATTCATTAGGAAAGGTAATTGGTTCAAAATGAAAATTCTTATGCTGTGCGGAAGTCCACGACCACAAAAAAGTACATCACATTATTTACTCAATGTACTGAAAGAAAGATTGTGTAATGAAAACAAAATTCTGATGTGCAATATTACGGAAAAAAATTCGGATATTGAACAGACTGTTATGAAAAATGCAGAAGATGTTGATGTAATTGTTGCTGCATTTCCGCTGTATGTTGACAGTATTCCCGGAAGTTTTCTGAAAGTGCTTAAAAACATTGAAGAACAGATTAAGGAGTATAAAGTCGATTGCAAGTTGTATGTTATTGTTAATAACGGATTTTATGACGCAAAACAAAACAGCATTGCCATTGACATTATGTGGAACTGGTGTGAAAAATGCGGTATGACTAAGGGCAGAGCAATAGCTGTCGGTGCCGGAGAAATGGTACAGGGCATACCACTCGGAGCAGGGCCAATGAAAAATCTTGGAAATGCTATGAATCAGTTTACTGAGGATATACAGCACAAAAACAGCGGTGAAACGATTTTTGTTGAACCGAATTTTCCGAGATTTTTATATAAAACAGCGGCACATATGGGTTGGCACAGAAATGCAAAAAAGAACGGTCTGAAAATTTCAGATATTAAGAAAACAGAATAACATATATAATTCGTAATTCGTAATGCGTAATTATTGTGAGTGCCGCAAGTTTTATGTGCTGAGATAATTTATTTATGAAAGGAAACAATAAATGCTTACAAGTAAACAAAGAGCGTTTTTACGCTCACTTGCAACGGATATTGATACAATAGTTATGGTCGGAAAGGGCGGCATAAGTCCTCAGATTATCAAACAGGCTGACGACGCTCTTACCGCAAGAGAACTAATCAAGGGCAAAGTTCTTGAAACAGCGGGAGTTGACGCAAGAGAAATTGCCGAACATATTGCCGCTGAAACACAATGCGATGTTGTACAGGTAATAGGTTCAAAATTCGTGCTTTTCAGAAGAAATCCGAAAGCACCGAAAATTGAACTGCCGAAAGCCAAAAGAAAATAATAAATTTTCAACTTTCAATTTAATCGACTGGGGTGTTTTGTGTGAGAATAGCTATGTTCGGCGGTAGTTTTAATCCGATACATACGGGGCATATTCAGCTTGCACAGGCTTTTGTAAAAAAGCTGAGTCTTGACAGAGTGCTGATTATTCCGACTTATATTCCGCCACATAAACAGTGTGATAATTCGGTGTCCCCTCAGGACAGACTTCAAATGTGCCGTATTGCAGTAAAGGATTTGCCGTTTGCACAGGTAAGCGACATTGAAATACAAAGAAAAGGTGCAAGCTATACTTATCTTACATTGCAGGAACTTGCACAGCAGTATAAAAATGATGAACTGTTCCTGATAACTGGTGCTGATATGTTTATGTCAATTCAGACTTGGAAACACCCTGAGATTATTTTTTCACTGGCTACGATATGCGGTGTTCCGAGAAATAATGACGATATAAAAGTTCTTCAAAAACAGGCGGAGTATCTTCAAACTATCGGAGCAAAAACGGAAATTCTTGACGCTGGTGTTATAACTGTTTCGTCAACGGAAATCCGCAAAAAAATACAGAACGGCGAAAGCACAGACGGACTTCTTACAAATGAAGTAAGAGAATATATAGATAAAAATAAACTGTATATAAAATCGTGACTATTAAGACGGAGGTGCATAAATGGAGTCTTTAAATGAAAATTTTAATAATATCTATGAGGCAGAAAAATTCCTGATACAAAACATAAGCGATTGTATTCAGGAAAAGAATATAATAGACGGAAACAAAATCGTAATACCGAAATATAATATGTCCATAATACCAAAAATCGAACAGCTCAAAGAAAATATGGCAAATACAAGCTATTTTATAGATTTGTCTGATTATGATACAACTCTTTATGAGTGTTCGGCGGCACTCGGAAAAGACTGCAAAACCGCAATAGGAATGGCACAGGGCAGTTTTATGTTTGGAATTTTGAATACTGTTTTTTGTATGATGAACAAATTTAATCCAAGAAAACTTACAACGGAATTTTCGGGAAATGTACATAACTGGAATGTTTATCTCGGTGATATAGTCGGAATGGGAGAAAGTACAGGCAAAACAGAACCGGATTTTTATTGGAATATTCTGAAAGAGCATATCGCAAAAAGAATAGGAAATCAAAAACTTTGTTATGTAAAAATTTTTGCGTCAAATCTCGGAAACGGAGAAGTTTCCTGTGACTGTATGATAAATAACGTGAAAATTGATGAACTCAGCGAAGTGGTTACGGAAATTGCAAAAGGTTGGAATGTATCGTCTTTTTCATCTCAAAAACAGTTTTTCATTATTGAACAGGATAAAGAAACAGTAATTGATTATCCGTTTACAAAAAATGGTTTAAAAAATGCGGTAATAACCGCAATGAAACTTTTTGAAAGCTGTGAAACTGATGAAGATTATGATACAATGACTGACAAACTTGAAAAGGCGATAGGTGACAGAAGTCTTGCGTGTGAGTTATACGGATTCATACCTGAAATCTGTGCGGAAAATGCTTTTCCTGAGGTCAAAACATCTGATGAGCTTATTATATATACAGGCGATAAGCATACATCATATTATAAAACTCAGCTTGAATCATATTACCCTATATGCAACAGTGTTTTTGAGGCATTTAACAGCGGAATTTTTAATGATGTAAATGCCGTTTATAAAAAATATGTTATGTTCAGTTCGTTTTTTAAAGCACTGAATAATGCACTGAATAATGACAGTAAACTTGAAAATCTGAAAATGACTGCAACCGCATATTGTATGGACGATGATTATATTGCAAGATAATATTTTTTCGGATTGCTTATGCTTAAAAGAATAATTTATGCTTGAAAGACAAATTATATGTTGGTATAATTTATTTGTATAATTTTTATGGAGTTGATAAAAAATGACAGTTAAGGATTATGACAAAATTATAAAAGACAGACTTTCATCAAAGCGTTATGAACATTCAAAAAATGTTGCAAAAGAGGCTGTGCGTCTTGCGAAAAAATACGGTGCAGACGTTCAGAAGGCAGAAATTGCCGGAATACTGCACGATATTACAAAAGAGGCGGAACAGAAAGAACAGTTTGATGTAATAGAAAAAGCCGGAATTGAACTGACGGAACTTGAAAGGTCAACTCCAAAGCTATGGCACGCTATTTCGGGCAGTGCTTATATAAAAGTTATTCTCGGAATTGATGACGAGGATATTATAAATGCAATAAGATTCCATACCACAGGAAGATGCGGAATGTCACTTCTTGAAAAAGTAATTTTTATTGCGGATTTCACTTCCGCAGAACGTGACTATGATGGTGTTGAAAAAATGCGTAAAGCCGCTGACAAGAGTCTTGAAGAAGCTATGATTGAGGGAATGTCGTTTACAATATGCGACCTTGCCGACAGAAAACTTCCTATTGCACCCGATACATTCAAAGGCTATAATGAAGTGGTTTTTGCAAAATCAAAGAAAAATAAATAATTTAACGGAGGAAATTAAATGACTTCACTTGAAACGGCTGAACTTGCTGTCAAAGCACTTGACGGCAAAAAAGGACTTGATATAAAACTTATTAAAATTGATGATGTATCTTCAATAGCAGATTATTTTGTAATTGCAACAGGTGCATCAAATACTCACGTTAAGGCTCTTGCAGATGAGGTTGAGTTCAAACTTGACCAGAACGGAATAAGCGTGAGTCATATTGAGGGTTACCGCTCGGATTCGTGGATACTGCTTGATTATGTTGATGTCATTGTACACGTATTTTCTGAGGAGGCACGTGAATATTACGACCTTGAAAGATTGTGGCAAGACGGCAAGCAGATTGATATATCGAATATTCCGGGATTGAGAATAAATCCAACTACGGGTTATAACCCCGACTGAAAAGAAAAAGGAGAGGAATAATTTTGAAGTACGAGCCAAAAAAGATTGAACCAAAATGGCAAGCCGAATGGGAAAAATCCGGCATTTTCCACGCTGAACAGAACAGCAAAAAACCGAAATATTTTGCACTTGTTGAGTTTCCTTATCCGTCAGGACAGGGACTGCACGTAGGACACCCACGTTCATACACTGCCCTTGACGTTGTTGCAAGAAAACGCAGAATGCAAGGATATAATGTGCTTTATCCTATCGGCTGGGACGCTTTCGGACTGCCGACAGAAAACTATGCAATAAAAAATCACGTTCACCCGAAAGAAGTAACAAAGAAAAATGTTGCACGCTTTAAAAGTCAGTTGCAATCACTTGGTATTTCTTTTGATTGGAGCAGAGAAATAAACACAACTGACCCAAGCTATTATAAATGGACTCAGTGGATTTTCCTTCAACTTTACAAGCACGGTCTTGCATACAAAAAGGAAATGGCTGTAAACTGGTGTACTTCCTGTAAATGCGTTCTTGCAAACGAGGAAGTTGTAAACGGTGTATGTGAACGTTGTGGCAGTGAGGTTGTAAGAAAGGTAAAATCTCAGTGGATGCTGAAAATTACGGCTTATGCCGACAGACTTATTGAAGACCTTGACCTTGTTGACTATCCTGACAGAGTAAAGGCACAGCAGAAAAACTGGATTGGACGTTCAACAGGTGCAGAAGTTGACTTTACCACAACAACAGGCGATACACTTACGGTTTATACAACACGTCCTGATACGCTTTTCGGTGCTACATATATGGTTATTTCACCTGAGCACCCTATTATAGAAAAGCTGTCGTCCGTAATAAAGAATATGGACGAGGTTAAGGCATATCAGGAGGCGGCGGCTAAAAAATCTGACTTTGAACGCACAGAGGTTGCAAAGGATAAAACAGGTGTACGTCTTGACGGTGTTGAGGCAATAAACCCCGTAAACCAAAAACAAATCCCGATATTCATTTCAGATTATGTACTTGTTTCATACGGTACAGGTGCAATTATGGCTGTTCCGGCACACGATACACGTGACTGGGATTTTGCAAAGAAATTCAATCTTCCTATTGTAGAGGTCGTAAAGGGCGGAGAAGATGTTCAGAAAGAACCGTTCACAGATTGTGCAACAGGTGTTATGGTTAATTCTGATTTCCTTGACGGACTTTCGGTTGAGGACGCAAAGAAAAAAATGATTGAAAAACTCACCGAAACAGGCAAAGGTCACGCAAAAGTAAACTTTAAACTTCGTGACTGGGTATTCTCACGTCAGCGTTACTGGGGCGAGCCTATTCCGATTGTTCACTGTCAGTGCTGTGGTGCTGTTCCGCTGCCCGAAAGCGAACTTCCGCTTGAACTGCCTGATGTTGAGTCATACGAGCCTACCGATAACGGCGAATCACCGCTTGCAAAGATGACTGACTGGGTAAACACAACCTGTCCTAAATGCAACGGCTCTGCAAAGCGTGAAACCGATACAATGCCGCAATGGGCTGGTTCATCTTGGTATTTCCTCAGATATATGGATCCGAACAATGATGAGGCTCTTGCAAGTCCTGAGGCTCTTGAATACTGGTCACCTGTTGACTGGTACAACGGTGGTATGGAACATACTACACTTCACTTGCTTTACAGCCGTTTCTGGCATAAATTCCTTTATGACATCGGCGTTGTTTCTACTCCCGAACCTTATGCAAAGCGTACAAGTCACGGTATGATTCTCGGCGAGAACGGCGAAAAAATGAGTAAGTCAAGAGGTAATGTAATAAATCCTGACGATATAGTAAACGAATACGGTGCAGACACACTCCGTCTGTTTGAAATGTTCATAGGCGACTTTGAAAAGGCTGCTCCGTGGAGTTCAAACGGCATAAAGGGCAGCAGAAGATTTATCGAGCGTTATTTCAATATGATGTCGTTTATGACTGAGGGTGAGGAAATCCGTCCTGAACTTGAAAGTTCATTCCATAAGGCTATAAAGAAAGTTACGGACGATATTGAAACACTGAAATTCAATACGGCTATTGCGGCTCTTATGTCACTTATCAATGATATTTATGCGACAGGTTCAGTTACAAAAGGCGAACTCAGAGTCTTTACTCTCCTTCTCAATCCTTTTGCACCGCACGTTACTGAGGAAGTATGGGCGGAAAAGAAACTCGGCACAGGTTTTGCGTCAAATGCAGAATGGCCAGAGTATGATGAAAGCAAATGCAAAGAGGAAACCGTTGAAATTGCCGTTCAGGTAAACGGCAAAGTCAGGGACAAGATTGTTGTTCCTGTTGACATCAGCAACGAAGACGCAGTTGCACAGGCAAAGCAGAGCGAGAAAATTGCCGCACTCATTGACGGCAAGAATATTATCAAGGAAATCTACGTCAAGGGCAAGCTGGTTAATATCGTTGCAAAATAATTTTAGCTGTAAGAATTTAAAAACAGTTAATCTGTTTGGTGATATAATATGAAAACAGCCAAAAAAAATATAAGCGAAGAGAAAGAAAACGGTCGTGTCTATACGCCGAACTATATCGTTAAAGACATTTTAGATTTATCGAATTATTTTGGTAAACCTATTCTTAAAAAAAATGTAATAGATAATAGTTGTGGCGACGGAGCTTTTCTTTGTGAAATTGTTAAAAGGTATTGCGAAGTTGCCTTGTCGGAAGGGTTTAGTTTATGCGAGATAAGCAGTGATCTTTCACAGTATATTCACGGAATAGAAATCAAAAAAGAAGAACGTGATAAGTGTATTGATAATGTAAATTCAATAGCTACGTCTTACGGAATTGACAGTATTGATTGGGATATTGTATGTGGAGATGCATTATCAATACATCAATATGACGGCAAAATGGATTATGTGTTTGGCAATCCTCCTTATGTAAGAGTTCATAATTTGGGCGAAAACTTTGACAAAATAAAAGAATTTGCTTTTGCACAGGGAGGAATGACTGATATATTTATAGTTTTCTATGAAATCGGTATAAAAATGCTCAATAAAAACGGCATATTAGGTTATATCACACCGAGTTCATTTTTTAACAGCTTAGCTGGTTCTTATATGCGTGAAGTTATATTCAGAGAGAATTTGCTTGATAAAATTGTTGATATGAAACATTATCAGGCTTTTAACGCAACAACATATACAACAATTATTATTTTGCGTAAAAATCGTGAAAATAAGAAAGTAGATTATTATAAATTCAACGAAAATACATTATTGCCGTATTATGTTGATTCGCTGTCACCTTCAGACTTCTTTATTTCAGGAAATTATTATTTTGCTGAAAGTAAAAATCTTGAACTTGTTCAGAAAATTTATTCAAATTACGGCAAAAGTGATATTTCTGTAAAAAACGGTTATGCGACTTTGTGTGACGGAGTTTTTATAAATGATTTTGATTTTGATTCTCCATATATAATCCCTGTTATAAAATCTTCAAAAGGCATAAGGCAAAAAATATTTTATCCTTATAATAAAAATGCCCAGCTTATTTCAGAAGATGAAATAAAACAGGACAGTAAAATTTACAGCTATCTTATTAAAAATAAGGATAAGCTGTGCAAAAGAAGCAATGAAAGAGATTCGGATAAATATTGGTATGCATTTGGAAGAAGTCAGGCGATAGGTGACACCTATAAGGATAAACTGACGATAAACTCCCTGATCAGAGATGAAAGCGATTTAAAGTTTGTTTCTGCTCCATCAGGAGTAGGAGTGTATGGTGGACTTTATTTAGTGAGTGAAACTATTCCAACAGAAGAAATAAAAGAAGTATTACAAAGCAAAGAATTTGTTATGTATATTTCATTACTCGGAAAATATAAAAGCGGAGGTTATTATACCTACTCGTCAAAAGATGTTAAGGCATATTTAGACTATAAATTTGCATATGGTAAGCAATAATATTAAAAATATTAAAATAGGCATTTACACTTTATAAAAATTATGATATAATGATTATATAAAGTGGTAATCTCTTAAAGGTAGATGATTATTTACATAAAGCAAGCAGAAAAATCATTAAATAC
>JAQXZA010000098.1 GCA_029226955.1 Clostridia bacterium
TTCAGTGTGCTTTCAAAAACCGCACCGAAAATTGTAGGACTTATATTACTCCAATCGAAATTTTCGCTTGCATTACGCAAAAGAAGATTTACTATTTTTTCGTTAAGTCTTGGAATTTCAATGTTTTCATCTGCAAACAATCCGCCGTTTACATACGGAAAAGACGCAAGTTCGTCGTCAATATAAGGATCTCTGTCCTCTGGTTTTGTGTCAAGCACCTTAAAAAGATCTATCAGTGCATTTCTGCTGTCCTTAATGCTGAACTGCTGTAAATAATTGTGAAATTTCAGATGTTCGCCGAAAATTCCCGAATCTTCCGCATAAAGACAAAATACTAACCGCACACAAAGCATATTAAGACTTTTTAATGTATGTTCGTTGGTTTTGTCCTTGTACTGTTCGAGCAGTTCCTTGTAAAGAACGCCGACCATTTCACCGGCTTTGAGTGATATTTCCATTTCTTTTTTGATATTGCTGTCGGCAGTATCAACAAGAAATTTCAGACGATAATATTCTTTGTCTAAATCTTTCAGCAAGATTTTTTCGGGTTCACCGTTCGGCTGTTCCATATCATATACATAAAATTCTTTAAAATTGCAAGTCACAATCCAGCGTGGACGGCTTGAATACGGCAATTCGGCGGAATATCTTTTTGCCTGTTGAAACGGCGACAACAAAGTTCCGTCAGATTGTTTAATCGGTTTACTCAGGTCTTTGTCACGGCTTTTCTGTTCAATCAGAACGTGAGTGGACGGAATAAATCCGTCAATAAAACTTGTGTGGTCAAGATGTACCTGTTCTTCAAAGTTAATGAATTTTTCGGGTTCGCTTATTCCGAGAACACGCAGTAAATGCAGCCAGAATGTTTGACTTTCGCCTTTTTCGTAGCCTTTTCCGTCCCAAAATTCCGCAAATTCTTTTGCGGCTTTTCTCTGTTCGGCATCTGTCATAAAATTTCCCTCCCGTTTTTTATTTTATTATAGCACAAAAATATTACATAATAAATAGTTCGAGGTTTGATATTGCCTGAATTTTGTTAATATGATAAAATAAAGACATAACATTATGAATTGTGGAGGATACTATGGCTGAGAAAAACGAAGAATTTGAAAAATTGAAACAGGAATGTCTGCAATGTCAGAAATGCGATTTGTGCAAAACACGCACTAATGTAGTTTTCGGAACAGGTGTTGACAATGCCGAAGTAATGTTTATCGGTGAAGCTCCGGGCGAAAACGAGGATTTAAAGGGTGAACCGTTTGTCGGCAGAGGAGGACAACTCCTTGACAAAATGCTTGCGGCAGTTGACCTTGACCGCAAGAAGAACATTTATATTGCCAATACCGTAAAATGCCGTCCGCCGAAAAACCGTGACCCGTTGCCCGAAGAACAGGAACAGTGCATAGGCTGGCTGAGAAAACAGTTTGCAATACTTCGTCCGAAAATCGTTGTATGTCTTGGACGAATTGCCGCCGCAAAAATCATTAAACCCGACATCAAGATAACAAAAGAACACGGAATATTTTTTGAAAAGAATGGAGTTCTTATGATGGCGGTTCTTCACCCGGCGGCACTTCTCAGAAATCCGAACAACAAACCCGCCGCCTTTGAGGATTTTTTGAAATTACAGGAAAAAATAAAAGAAATATGCGACCACACCTACGATGAACAAAAATCCGAATAACTAAATAAAATGCCCTTTTGGTTCAATTCTGAAAAGCCAAAAGGGCATTTTTGATTTTTTGAAAAAATTTTTGAAAAGTCCTGAAATTTGTCAGTAATTTGTCATAGTCGCTATGATAAGATAAAGACAGAAAAAACAAAACATTGAAAATAAAGTGAGGTGAACAGAAATGATGTTTTTCAAAAATGTATTTATCTGCTTTGTAAACTGGGACGGCATTTTATAAGATTGATGATAAATCTGATTTGATTACTAAGACGGCATTGCATAAAATTTTGTAATGCCGTCTTAATTTTTCAAAAAATTTTTGAAAAATCCTGAAATTTGTCAGTAATTTGTCATTAAGTTGTCATAGTCTGTCCTGTATAATAAAATCAAAGAAAAAACACAAACACTGACTTAAAGGAGGATTTTATTATGAATACAATTTCAACACGGACAAAAACAGCGACAAGCGGATTTTTTGACAATCCGATAATCAAACAGCTTTCTGAAACGGACGAAACAAGTTCACAGAGTGTCACATACAAGGGTGTGGCAAAAAAATGTGCATACTTTATTGTAACGGTAGTTATTGGTGTTGCGTTGGCATTTTTGCTTAATGCAGTGCCGTCAGGTACATTTATATCTGAGGACGGAATTATCGTAGGTTATGCAGAGGCTTATGCGGCGGCGGCAGCGGCAATAATATTTATAATTTCACCGTTTGTTGCTATGTTTGCAAGACGTACAATACCCGTAAGCGGTACATTGTACTGTATGAGTACAGGATATATATACGCATTTTTCGGCAACATATTACCCGAATTTAAAAGCAGTATTTTCCTTGCACTGATAATTACAGTGGCAATTTTTATTTCACTTATGCTTGCTTATATGAGCGGCAAGGTAAAAGTAACTAAAAAGTTTTCATTCGCTGCAAAGGTGCTTTTCGGAACATTGATTATAAGTTCGCTTTTGCTTGTAATAGCATATTTTATTCCGGGACTTAATCAGGCAGCTATGCTTGTTATATCAAACCCGACAGTCAGCATTATATTTTCCGTTATAGGCATAGTTATTGTATCAATGTTTTTAATGTCTGATTTTAAAAAGGTTACTGACGCGGTTGAAAATAATTTGCCTAAAAAATACGAATGGACAGCGGCTTTCGGAATTATCTTCTCTGTAATATGGCTTTTCATTGAGGTTGTAGGTCTTATCGCAAAAGTACAGGATAACTAATCAAAAAAATAATGCGGCAATCGGAACTAATGAACCGATTGCCGCATTTTTAATTTTGTTTAAATCTTGAAATCAATCTGACAATCAGAACGATTTATTGCACAGAGAATACCTCTTGCCGACGCTTTGAAAATGCCGTGTGAAATACCAACACCGAAAACTGTCTTGCCATTCGGGTCTTTAAGCTGAATATAAGAAATAGCCTTTGAGTCAGAACCCTGTGAAATAGCGTGTTCACTGTATGAAACAAACTTGAAACCGTCAATTCCTATTGTCTGTAAAGCCTTGAAAAATGCGTCAATAGGGCCGTTGCCCTCGCCGTAAATTTCAACATCTTTGTTAAGGCTTTCAATATGAACAGTACCTTTAAATGTTGCGTGTTCAGAGTCTATATTATTAACAACGTGCTTTACAAGCCACAGCTTTTGTTTGATGTCAATGTAGTTTTTGTTAAATACATTCATAAGTTCATCAGCGGAAAGTTCACGACCTATGCGGTCACATTCAGCCTTTACGAATGAACCAAATTCAGTGTGCATTGCTTTTGGAATTTCATATCCGAAAGTATTCTGCATAACAAATGCCGCACCGCCTTTGCCGGACTGTGAATTTATGCGTATGATAGGTTCATACTGACGACCTACGTCAGCCGGGTCAATCGGAAGATAAGGAATTTCCCATTTTTCCGAATTATGCTCTTTCATATAGGCAACGCCCTTGTTTATTGCGTCCTGATGTGAACCCGAAAATGCGGTAAATACCAAATCGCCAACGTATGGCTGACGCTCATTGATTTTCATTTTTGTGCAACGCTCGTAAATTTCACGGTATTTCGGGAGATTGCTGAAATCAAGTTCAGGATTAACACCCTGAGTGTACATATTAAGTCCGACTGTTACAATGTCGAGGTTGCCCGTGCGTTCACCGTTTCCGAACAGTGTACCCTCAATTCTTTCAGCACCGGCAAGCATAGCAAGTTCGGCACAAGCAACACCTGTTCCACGGTCATTATGTGGGTGTACGCTGATTATTGCCGACTCTCTGTTCTTTAAGTGAGTGACAAAATACTCTATCTGGTCGGCATAAGTGTTAGGTGTACACATTTCAACAGTGTTCGGAAGATTGAGTATAACAGGATTTTCGGGTGTAGGTTTGAGAACGTCCATTACAGCCTCGCATATTTTAACGGAATTTTCTACCTCTGTTCCCGAAAAACTCTCAGGGGAATATTCAAGACGGAAATTTGTGTCGCCGTCATAGTTATCAATAAGTTCTTTAATCAGCTTTGCACCCTCAACGGCAATGTCAATAATTCCGTCCATATCCTTTTTGAAAACAACCTTACGCTGTAATGTTGATGTTGAATTATAAAAATGCACAATAACATTTTTTGCACCCTTTACAGCCTCAAATGTCTTGCGGATAAGATGTTCTCTTGCCTGAACAAGCACCTGAATTGTCACGTCGTCGGGAATATGGTTGCCCTCAATAAGTTCACGACAAATTTCGTATTCCGTTTCTGACGCTGACGGAAAACCGATTTCAATTTCCTTGAATCCCATATCGCACAAAGCGTGGAAAAATTCAAGTTTCTGCTGTAAATTCATCGGGTCAACAAGTGCCTGATTGCCGTCACGCAAGTCAACCGAACACCATACAGGTGCTTTGGTTATAGTGTTGTTTGGCCACTGTCTGTTTTCGAGTTTAATCTGTTCAAACGGAACGTATTTTTTGTATCCTTCGTTCATTTTTCTTACCTCCTGAAAATATTTTTGAAAAACTGATGAAAATTTCTTGCGTTAATTAAAAAACCCGTCCCAAGTCCTATGGACAAGGGACGGGCATTATGCTCGTGGTACCACCCTGATTCAGACACAGTAAAGTGTCCCTCAATAAGCCTCAGACAAGGCTCTGGTCTTTAACGCAACCTTGCGTTCTGCCCTGTCATAATGAGCGGACAGAAAACTCCGGAATGAGCTATACATACAATCCCTGACATCACCTTACACCAACCGGTGATTCTCTTTGCACAAAAGACTGTATCTTGTTTCCTTCACAGTTTTTATCAGATGTTCATTTGATAGTATTATATACTCTATAATCGAAATTTGTCAAGGCTTTTATCATATTTTTGCATAATGAGTAAAAATATACTAAAAATAGCAGTATCAACAATCTTGACAATATTCCGTTATCAAGTATATAATTCGCTTAACGGATAGTGGCAGTTATGAAATTAAAGAGGTTTTTATGAAAAAGAACTTTGATGTTACGGGAATGAGTTGTGCGGCTTGCAGTGCAAGAGTTGAAAAAAGTGTTTCCACAGTTGATGGCGTAAAAAATGTAAGCGTTAATCTTCTGAAAAACAGTATGACGGTTGATTTTGACGAAAGTATGACCGATACTCAAAAAATCATATCAGCCGTTGAAAACAGCGGCTATGGTGCAACACTGAAAACAGAAAATAATCCAAAACCAAATACACCGAAACAGGACAGCACAGAAATAATTATGAAACAAATGCGTTTCAGGCTTATTGTGTCGCTTATTTTTACAATTCCGCTGTTCTATATTTCTATGGGGCATATGGCTGGCTGGTATCTGCCGGATTTTCTGCTCGGAGAGAAAAATATACCGGCTTTTGCGTTCACACAGTTTTTACTTGTTCTGCCAGTTATATTTGTAAATGCAAAATACTATACAAACGGTTTCAAGTCGCTTTTCAAAGGCTCGCCGAATATGGACTCGCTTATTGCGATAGGTTCAGGGGCGGCGGTTTTGTACGGAATTTATGCGATATACGGAATTATCTATTCAATCTCGAACGGCAATATGTCACAGGCACACAGCTTTGGTATGAATTTATACTTTGAGTCGGCTGGAATGATTTTAACGCTTATTACACTCGGAAAATATTTTGAAACCCGTGCAAAGCGAAAAACCTCTGACGCAATTTCAAAACTTATGGATTTATCGCCTAAAACCGCAACGCTTATCCGTGACGGCAAAGAAACGGAAATTTCCGTTTCAGAAATAAAAGTAGGGGATATTATTATTGTCAAATCGGGCGAATCAATAGCGACAGACGGAATTATAATTGACGGTAACGGCACGATTGACGAATCGGCACTGACAGGCGAAAGCATACCTGTTGAAAAAACCGTCGGTGACAGTGTTATCGGGGCAACAATAAGCAAATCGGGATATTTAAAAATACGTGCTGAAAAAGTCGGGAATGATACCGCACTTTCACAGATTATAAAACTTGTTGACGAGGCAACGTCATCAAAAGCACCTGTTGAAAAATTAGCTGATAAAGTAAGCGGAATTTTTGTGCCGATAGTAATTACTGTCGCTGTTATTGCGGTGATTGTTTGGTTTTTGCTTGGTTACGGATTTGAGTTTGCACTGTCAATAGGAATTTCCGTGCTTGTAATTTCCTGTCCCTGTGCGTTGGGACTGGCAACTCCCACCGCTGTTATGGTTGGAACAGGCAGAGGTGCGGCAAACGGAATACTAATAAAATCCGCTGAAAGTCTTGAAACAGCACACAGCATAAACACCGTTGTATTCGACAAAACAGGTACAATAACAATGGGCGAACCCTCGGTAACAGACATAATATGCTTTGGCGACACAGACAGAACAGAATTGCTTTCAGCGGCATTTTCAATAGAAAGACTTTCCGAACACCCATTATCAAGGGCAATAGTGAAACAGGCTGAACAGGAAAATATCACGCATTTTGAAATAACTGATTTTGAACAGTATGCCGGTTACGGAGTAGGCGGAAAAAGCAACAATGATATATACTTTGCCGGAAACAGAAAATTAGCGGAAAAGCATTTATCAGACTTAAAATATATTGACGAATACGAAAGTTCTCTTGCTGACAGCGGAAAAACACCGCTTTATTTCATAAAAAACAATAAACTTATAGGAATAATTGCCGTTGCTGATGTAATAAAGCCTACTGCCGCAAAAGCAATATCCGAACTTAACGCAATGAATATAGACACCATAATGCTCACGGGCGACAACGCTAAAACTGCCGCCGCAATAGGTAAAAAAGTCGGTATTTCAGACATAATTTCAGATGTTTTGCCACAGGACAAGGAAGAAAAAATAAGACTTTTACAGAAACAGAAAAAAACCGTTGCAATGGTAGGCGACGGAATAAATGACGCTCCGGCACTTGCAAGAGCCAATATCGGAATTGCCATTGGTGCCGGAACAGATGTTGCAATAGAGTCAGCCGATATTGTTCTTATGAAAAGCGATTTGCTTGATGTTGTAAATGCAATAAAACTCAGCAAAGCCGTTATGCGAAATATTAAGCAAAATCTTTTCTGGGCATTTTTTTATAACACAATAGGAATACCTGTTGCGGCTGGTGTGTTGTACGGATTCGGAATACTTTTGAATCCTATGATTGCGGCGGCGGCAATGAGTTTCAGTTCGGTGTGCGTGGTTTCAAACGCTTTGAGGTTAAGACGCTTTAAAACTGAAAAATTTACCGCTGCTTACAGCAATACAGAAAAAATACAAACAGTAAATTTTGAACAGAGAAAGGACAGAATTATTATGACAAAGACAATCAATATTGAAGGTATGATGTGTATGCACTGCGTAAATCACGTTAAAACAGCACTTAAAAAAATTGACGGTGTAGTGTCGGCAGATGTAAGCCTTGAAAATAAGTGTGCCGTTGTGACTCTTGCAAAAGATGTTGACACGGAAATTCTGAAAAAAGCCGTTGTTGATTCAGGCTATGAAGTACAGTCTGTTGTTTGATAAGTATAACAAAAAAACAAACAGATAAAGTAAAGAGCATATATACAAATTCCGTTAAATCGGTTTTGCATATATGCTCTGTTTTTATTGAATTTCAGCTTTATTAAACTTTTTCGGGTTCGGGATATTCCTCGCCAAAGGTTTCAACAGTAACTGTTTTCATAACCTGTGGGTCAAGCGGCTTGTCGCCGAAATCAGTGTCACATTCGGCTATGTTGTTTACTATGTCCATACCCTCGATAACTTTACCAAAAGCGGCATATTCGCCGTCAAGGTGCGGAGCGTTTTTGTGCATAATAAAG
>JAQXZA010000099.1 GCA_029226955.1 Clostridia bacterium
TTAATAGGCGAACACGTCGGCGAAACTGCACAGAAATCCTACGAACTTCTTAAAAAATCAATCAACGGTGTTCTGTTTATTGACGAGGCATACAGCCTTTCATATTCCGAGAACAGCGGCGGCGGTGACAGCTTTAAGAAAGAGGCACTCGAACAGATTATAGCATTTATGGACGTTCCCGAACACAGAAGACGGTGTTGTATTATTTTTGCAGGTTATCTCAAAGATATGCAGGGCTTGTATAAAGCGAACAGCGGTATGCGTTCAAGAATAGAGGAAGTGTATTTCAAAGACTACACAGCAGACGAGGCTTATCAAATTTTTGAAGTATTCTGTAAAAAGGGCGGTTATGCTGTACAGGATGGTGTAAAGGAAATTTATGTTCCGATTTTTGAAAAGCTGACGAAAACCGAATACTATTCAAATGGACGAACCGCAAGAACCATATATGAAAAAACACTTGTAAAATTAAAAAGACGTGTTATTCATAATGATTATGATGACCCGTCAATGACCAAAACAATTCTCAAAGAGGACTTACTTTCCGAACAGGAATGTATGGCACTTGTTACAACAGGATAAAACAACGGTGGTGATACAAAATGACAGATGATAATTTTCGCCCATTTACATCTTTTTTTTGGGGACTCGATACATTCCGCAATCATTTTACAACTTGTGAGGCAATAACAAATGCGTCAAACGCTTTTGCTGATTATTACATTCAAAGCCACGAAAAAAACATATTCGGCAGAATTGACGACAGATGTATCCTTATAAATTCCGACAGCGGCGAAGTCAGAATTACACGCAGTAAAAAAGATGTTTCCATAAAATACAAAGCTCCCGAACTTATAACCGATTCAAAGGCAAAGGATAATGCCGATACCGATAATTTTACTCTTGCAGTTTTGCTTTTCCGACTGTTTTTTATCGACCACCCTTTCGAGGGCGGAAATGACCTTGCGACTATGCCTTTTATTTCAAAAAAAATAGGGGAAACGCTTTACGGTTCTGAACCCGTGTTTGTTTATTCTCCGTCAGATGACTCAAACAGACCGCAGTCCAACATCAGTCCATACCTTGTTACACTATGGAACGCAGCACCCGACGCATTAAAAACATCTTTTACAAAAGTCTTTACCGACGGAATAAAAAATCCGTCCGCACGTCTTACCCCACAACAATGGAAAGAAATACTCAATGCGTAATTCGTAATGCGTAATGCGTAATTCGTAATTATTGTGCGTAAGATAAGTTTGATACGTTAAGATATAAGTTTGAACGCAAATTTTTTGACGGCAAGCCGACATTGAGAGAGGAAAAAATTATATGCCAACATTTAAAGAGGGCGACAGAATACCGCTTGAATCGGGAAATGTCAGCATAACAATAAAATCATATATTGCACAGGGCGGACAGGGTGAAGTCTATCGTGTTTCGTATATGGGACGTGATTTTGCGTTAAAATGGTACAGCAAATATGTTCCGTCACAGGAATTTTACGATAACCTTGTAAAAAATGTGCGGAACGGTTCACCCGGAGAACATTTTCTTTGGCCACGAGCGGTAACAGCAAAATACAAGGGAACTTTTGGCTATGTAATGAACCTTATACCGTCAGAATATGAAGAATTTAGTTCGTTTCTTTTAGGAACGGCACGTTTTTCAAGCTGGGCAACGCTTATTACGGCGGCAATGAATATTGTCGAGAGTTTTTTGGTTCTGCACAGCAAGGGTTACAGCTATCAGGACTTGAACGAGGGCGGATTTTTCATAAATTCACAAAACGGTGATGTGCTTATATGCGATAATGATAATGTTGCACCTTTCGGAATAAATCTTGGTGTAAAGGGTATGCCGAAATATATGGCACCCGAGGTTGTCACCAACCGTACAAGACCTAATACCCATACTGACAGATTTTCACTTGCGGTAATACTTTTCAGGCTGTTTTATATCGACCACCCACTTGAAGGAAAATATACAATTCAGTTTCCGCTGACTGACCAAATCGGTGCTGAACTTTTTGGGGAAAATCCATTATTTATATATGACCCGAATGACGACAAAAACCGTCCTGATGAAATTGCACACCCTAATGTAATAAGCCGTTGGAATATGTTTCCGCCCGACCTTAACATAACATTTATTAAGGCTTTTACATCAGGAATGAAAGACATCAACGAAAGGATTACCGAATCACAATGGCTTGAAACACTGGTAAAAGTCCGTTCAATGCTTATAGTTTATGACGGACGGGAACAGTTCATAAACGGCTACAAACCGTCTGAAATGCCCGAATATTGCCGTGCTTTAAAAACGGACAGAGATGTTATAGTTCTTGCCGAAAATTCATTTATTTATAACTGCCATACGGACTGCACTTCTGCCGACTATAAAACAGTAACAGGCGTTGCAAAGTCAAGCAAAGGCGACAAAAATATTTTAGGCTTGGGAAATGTCACAGAACAAAACTGGACTGTAACTCTGCCGAACAAAAATCCTGTAACGGTAAAACCAAAGTCATTTGCACCGCTTATTCCAGGAACAATAATCAATTTCGGCAACACAAAAGCAACAGTTTACTGATAAAATAAAATGAAAGGAAACGCAGTTAATTATTAACTGTCAGGTAATACAATGGACGATTTTAATCTTGATGATTTTGATTTCGGAGAATTTGACAGCGTAAACAGCGGAGTTGACCTTAACAAACCGCTTGAACAGACACCTAATGTCAACGATATTGTAACAACACTGAGAAAACGCTCAATGGTAGTGTTTTTTGTTGTCGATATTTCGGGCAGTATGAAGGGGGCAAGAATAGGTGCTGTCAATGACGCTATAAGAAATGTTCTTCCCGAACTCAAAAAGAAAGAAAAGGGCAACACTGCCGCTGAAATAAAAATTGCAATACTTGAATTTTCAACAAATGCAAAATGGAAAACAACAACACCGCAGTCGCTTTCAGACTTTAAATATGATGATATAACCGAAGTCGGTGGCTGTACGAATTTCGGAACAGCATTTCACGAACTGAACGAAAAACTCTCGAAAGACGGATTTTTAAATTCAGCGTCAGGTGCATATACGCCGCTTATAATCCTGCTTACCGACGGAAAACCGTCAGACATTATGATGTACCACGAGGAACTTGATATTCTCAAAAGAAACAAGTGGTTCAAATACGCAACAAGGGCGGGTATCGCAATCGAGGAGGGAGCATTAAGCCCAGAATGTAAAAAAGTTCTTATGGAATTTACCGAGAACGAAAACAATGTCTATGAGGCAAAAAATACTATTGTTCTTGCAAAGCAGATTCAGCTTGTAACGCTTGTCGGAGTTGATTTTGTAACACAACAGGGTTCATTGCAAAACAGTCCTTCAACACCTGTGCCACAGTCTGCCGCAACCTTTAAAACTTCACAAAGCAAGATTGATTTAACACGTCATCGTTCAACTGTTTCTCAGCCGAACACACAACAGACAACACAACCAAGTACACAGAATACAGTACAACCAAATGCACAACAAAATCCACAGAATAATTCTCAGCAGTTTGAAGAATTGCCGCAAATGCCCGAATTTGACTCACCACAGCCGTCACAGACACCACAGCAAAGTCCGACAATTCCGCTGACTGAAATAGACTGGGAAAACGACTTTGACTTCTGATACAGGAGGGAGAGTATGAAACCGTACAAAACCTTTTCTTGCCATAAAATCGGTACAAGCCATATCGCAAAAGGACTTGAATGTGAGGACTATTCCTTAAAATACGAAAACGAAAAAATTTCAGTATGTGCCGTAAGTGACGGACACGGCGACAAAAACTGTTTCAGAAGTGCAAGGGGTGCAAGAATTGCCTGTGAAAGTGCAATTCGTCAGGTAAAGGTGTTTTTTTCGTATAAAAGAGAAACAAAAAACGCTCTCAGAGATAATCCAGATATGACTCTTAATCAGCTTGAAAAAAGCATTATTTCGGAATGGACAAAACGTGTTGAATACGATATTTCAGTAAATCCGTTTACAGAAAAGGAACTTTCACCGCTTGCCGATGATATAAAAAATTTCTACAAAAGCGGCACTCGTCCACAAAAGGCATACGGCTGTACGCTGATTGTGTCAGCAATTACCGATTACGGTTGGTTTGCACTGCAAACAGGCGACGGAGTGTGTACGGCAATTTTTGATGACGGAGTTTATATCAATCCTGTTCCACCTGATGATGATTGTGTCGGCAACCGTTCAGCGTCAATATGTTCATCTGACGCAATCCGTTCATTCCGTCATTTTTACGGAAAAGTTCTTCCGCAAGCGGTTTTTGTCACATCAGACGGCATAGAGGAAAGTTTCAGCACAAAAGACCTTAACAAATGCTACTATACCATTTCATACTGGACAAATACCGAAAATGCCGAAGAAGTAAACAAACGTCTTGATACGCTTTTGCCACAGATAAGCAGTGGCGGCAGTGGTGATGATGTAAGCCTTTCATTTATCATAAATCCGTCATATCCGGCAACACAGGCAAAACAGTCTATTGAAGAAATAAATCACAGGCTTGCCCAGTGCCTTGAACATAAGGACAAAACAGCGGAAAATTATGAAAATTCACTTGACAGCGTTAATATGCTTTCTGCTGAAAATGAGGAAATAAACCGTCTTATTGCTGAAAGACAGTCCGAAATTGACGCACTCAGAAAAAAAGCCGCCGAAAATGAAGAAAAACTGCAAACCTTTGATATTTCCTCAGCAAAACAGGAATACGAAAATGCCACTGCACAATATGAAAAACTTCTGAATTTCAAAAAATCAGCCGATATTTTTTGGAAAAGTAAAAACGCACTTTTGTCGCTGAATATTCCCGACAGTGAATTTTCCGAATAAAATGTCTGCTTTGCAAAAGATAAATAAATGAAAAATCCGTTCCTGTGTACTTTTAATATACAGGAACGGATTTGATTTTTTAGATAAGTATATACAGAATTTCGACAGCGTGACGCATTTCATCATTGAACGCATTAAACAATGCCCGTTTAAGATTGAAGTTGTCGTGTGTCTGTAAATAATCCTTACGGTATTTTTCAGCGTCTTTTGTTTCGTCAAGTATGCGGTTTTTCAGAATTGCACGGTAAGAACCGCTTTCGGTTATCGGTACTGGTTCAGGTTCAAAGGAATAACCCGTCATCATTTTATAAATCCTTGTAAATTCGTCAGCGTGAGCCTGTTCGTTATCGGCAAAACGCATAAGAATATTTCGTATGTCCTCATTTGGTGCAGATTTTGCAAGAATACGGTACACTTCTGCGTCGTGCAGTTCAGAATTGATGTATGACTGTAATTTTTTCGGTACGGCAGTGTTCACCCAAATCACCTCTTTTTCATATATATGCCCTGACAGACTAATAATGCGTAATTCGTAATGCGTAATTCGTAATTGCGTTTGAGGTTTGTGTGATGGGGCAGTCTGTTTCCGCCCCGTAAATAAAAAATATATAATTCTTTTAAAGAAAATATTATAGTTAATGCTTTGATATAATTAAATGAAATGTTATCATATAAAACATAACTGATTGATAAATCAGAATTTACAGGAGAGAACATAATATGCTTTTTTTTGAAAAGCCGGTATATAAATATCAGGAAATGAATTTTATATTAGATGAATTTTCAGACTATGAACCTGATGATGAGAAATGTCTGATAGATATTGAAGCTTACGGGAATATAGATGGAGAAATGAAGTATTGTTATTCAAGTTTCTCGTTGAAAAAACAGGAAATGTATGAAAATGGTGATTTTGAAAGTATGCTGAATTTACTGCGTTCATCTGAAAACAAGACTGTGTTAGTTGAACTGAAATACAAAAAAGGCATTGTTAAGGATTTTCGCTTAATGCTGGATAGTCTGGTTAAAGCATATAACGATGAAAGATTTTTACAGCTTGAATTAACAGGCTGGGGATTAAATGATAAAAGTTGTAGAAAAATCTGAAAGTTTTGATTTATCAAACTTAATGTATCAGAATTTAAGAGGAAAGTTAAATGGCAGTAAAAGCAAAAGGCAAACGAAAAATTATTGTTAAATATAAAAATTATATGTGGTATGTAAAATCAGATGACGATAGTCCATATCATATTCTGAATGTCATTTCTGACGATAAATCATTGATTGTTTCTTGTCCGATTGAAACCGAAACAAAGTATATAATCAGCAAAGGAAATGTATTTCAGAACAAACATACCAACGGACAGTGGAACAGATATTTATTGCCTTTTAGTGTTCCTGATATAATTACACCAAAATTTGTTGCAGATGTAATATACTGGACAACTCACGGTGATAATGCTGAAAAAACAGAATGGAACGGAAAAGATGTACCTGTCTGATAACTTCCGTTTTATCACACTTTATTTTTGAAAAATTCTGATTACATCTTCAATTCATAACAGCAGAGAAGATATAAAATTATAAAATAACATAATGATAAATCGGAATTATAACCCTATTGCTCATAATAATAGCTTTATTACAGGAGGATATAAAAAGATGGAACAACAAAACAGCAAAAAAGAAAAGTACGAAGGTAAAAAGCTCATATCCTATACTGTAAATATGTCAGGGAGTATGACGGGAGGGAAAAGAACTGAATCGGTGAGAATTAGTGATGATGGCTCGTATGCGGTCTTGTTTATTGGAAATCAGTATAGATATAATCTTGATATGAGGTCTAAACTTTATACTGTAAATAAATCACTGTTAGATGAAATTGCAGATATAGTTCTTGAATATAAAGTGTACAGTGCAAAGATAGGCAAAACAAATCCTTATGTCGTGTATGATATGCCTGTGACTACATATAGTTTTTGCTATGAAGACGGAATTTCATTCGGTTTTTCAAATTCAAATGAATTAGCAAAAACCTTTTATGAAGCTCTCAATAAGATTGATGCACTGATAAAGGAGTATGTGGATAAAGGCACACAGTATCCTACTGTATATGCACCTGAGAACGAATTTGTTGATTGGAAGAAAGAAAATAAGATTTCACTTCACGTGAGAGAAGAGTCGCCTTTCAGTATAATTTTAGAAGTATTTTTTGGCTGTGAAGAACCCAAAGATATTACCGGTGATGTGGTACTTTCGCTCATAGAGGACGGAAAAATCGTAGAAGAAAGAACCTTAGTGGAAAATCTGACTATGAGTAATATTCCTGAGTACTCGCTAATCGGTATTGATATAAACTGTAATAGGTTCGGGACTTTCAATGAGAAAACAATTTCCTTTCAAACAGAGGATTATCTCAAAGCAGGAACTTATAAAATAAGGTTTGCCGGCTACGAAACAACCTTTGAAATAAAAATATATAAGTGAATCCGCTAAATTCCGCTTTATCACACTTAATTTTTTAAAATTCTGATTACATCTTCAATCCATAATGGCAGAGAAGATACAAAAACGAAACTTCATAGAATAGGAAAATGAATATATGAGAATAAGACATAAACCTTGGGCAAAACCCGAACTTGAATCAAGTGACCTCTTTGTACAGAATCCCAACGATTTTAAAGGACGTTGGCGAGAACAATTCCCGAAAATGCAGTCGCTTTATATTGAACTCGGCTGTGGCAAAGGCGGATTTATCTCTCAGGCGGCATACGCAAACCCTGATGTAAACTTTCTTGCAATAGACATTAAGTTTGAAATGCTTGGACTTGCAAGAAGAAATGTAGTAAAGCTGTTTTCAGAGCATAATTCATATCCGACAAATCTCCTCATTACCGCACACAATATTGAACGCATAGACCTTATGCTCAACGAAAACGATAAAACCGACAGAATATACATAAATTTCTGTAATCCGTGGCCTCGACCAAAGCACAAAAAACGTCGCCTTACACACCCACGTCAGCTTATGAATTACCGCACATTTCTCAAAGACGGTGGCGAAATTCATTTCAAGACTGACGACGACGGACTTTTTGAGGACAGCATAAAGTATTTTCAACAATGCGGTTTTGAAATTATTTATCTCACACGTGATTTGCATATTTCAGGCTATGAACCGAATATCGTAACCGAACACGAAAAAATGTTTTCTGACGAGGGAATAAAAATAAAATTCCTTATTGCACGAAAGGCAGCTTTGCCGACAGATTAAAGGCGGTGAATGTATGAACCGAAAATATAAAAGCATAGTTTTTTCCGTAGTGCTTGCATTTTGTATGTTTTTCTGTTCGGGCTGTTCGGATTTAAGTTTCAGCGACAATTCCATTATCCGTCCGCCACGTGCAACAGGTGATAAGGCGGAAATACAGGACATAATAAGTAAAAATGCAGGTGGAAAATATACACTTAAATATCCACAAAATGGCGATTACCGCTCGGCAATAATAATGCACAATTCACAGCAGACGGACGAGAGTGCCGTTGCACTTTATTCAATCGACAACGACCCGAATATTCAGGTTTGTATTATATCGCTTGTTGATAATGAGTGGAAATGTATCGGCAATTTTACCAGTTCCGCCTCAGGTGTTGACCGTGTAATGTTTGAGGACATCAGCGGTGACGGAAAAGACGACCTGATTATCGGCTGGAATGCCTACAATAGCCAGAAAACTCTCAGTGCATACAGCTTTGAAAATGACGCAATAAGAGAAATGGCTATTGACGACACTTACAGCGAAATTATTGTTGCCGACATTACAAATGACGGAACGGACGATATTATGCTGCTTTCTCTCAGCGGAACAGACACTCCGTCAATGGCAAAACTTTTGCAGTATTCCGAACAGGAAAAGCACCCGATAGGCAAATTTTCGCTTGAACTCGACCCCGAAATAACATCTTTTACAAATGTTTTTGTCGGAAATATTGAAAGTGGCAAAACCGGCATAATTGCTGACGGAGAAAAGTCGGGCGGTTTGCTTTCGACTCAGATAATTTATTTTGACGAAAAAGCAAATGAACTCAGAAATCCGCTTGTCACAATCAAAAACGGAACTGTTACCAACGCAACAACCCGAAAGGATATTATAATTTCACGTGATATTGACGGTGACGGCACTATTGAAGTCCCTGTAACATCACAAATGTCAGCGTCATCAAATGACAAGACCGAAACATTATGCAGTGTTACATACTGGAAACAGCTTAAAACTGCCGATAACAGCCTTAATACAAAAATGACCACAGTTATAAACTATACTGACGGATATTATTTTATTATGCCTGACAGATGGATTGGTAATGTAACAGCAAAAACCGACCCCGAAAACCGTAATATGACATTTTATATGTGGAACAGCAAAACAGGTTCAGTCGGTGATAAACTTCTTACAATTTACCGTTTTAATGACAGCGAATGGCAGAATACAGACAAATCAGAGCTTATACAGATTGATGTAAACAACTCATCATCAAAGGCAATATTTGCCGCACAGCTTTTTATGACTCACGCAAAGGATTCTCTGAACATCACCGAATCCGAAGTCAGAAATTCTCTTAAACTCATAAGCTGACGGAGTGCCTCCGCTGTCAAATGGCGTTCAAAGTCATTGTTACCGTTCAGTCTTTGTCCGCAGAATCAGCGAAATGTATAATTTCACGCAACAACTTTATGTTATAATAAACTTATAATCAGCGGACAAACTGACGGTACGCAAAACAATTACGCATTACGCATTACGAATTACGAATTAAAATTTATTGGGGGTTTTAAAGTGAAAAATATACTTGTAGCAGAGGACGAAACCGCAATACGTGAATTTGTGGTTATAAATCTTGAAAGAGCGGGATATAACGTGACTGAGGCTGAAAACGGCGAAGTCGCACTGCAAAAATATGATGAGGCAAACGGTGATTTTGATATTGCAATACTTGATATTATGATGCCCGGAATTGACGGTTTACAGGTTTGCAAGGAACTCAGAAAAAGAAACGGTAATCTTGGAATAATAATGCTTTCGGCAAGAACTCAGGAAATGGACAAGGTGTCGGGACTTATGCTCGGTGCAGACGATTATGTCACAAAGCCGTTCAGTCCGACAGAACTTGTTGCAAGGGTTGACGCACTTTACAGGAGAATTGCTATTGCCGAAATGCGTTCCGAAAATAATTTCAAGGAAGAAATAAAATCCGGCGAATTTGTTCTTAATCTCAAAAATCACTCATTGAAGAAAAACGGCAAGTTGATTGAACTCACTCAGGTTGAATTTCAGATTATGGAATATTTCTTCTCAAATCCGGGTGAGGCACTCGACAGAAGTGATATACTTAAATATGTATGGGGCGAGGCTTATGTCGGCGAAGAAAAAATCGTTGATGTAAACATAAGGCGTTTAAGAATGAAGGTTGAGGACAATCCGTCAACTCCTAAATTTATCGTGACCGTATGGGGACTCGGATATAAATGGGAAGCCTGACAGAATAACCTGTTGTGAAAGGGGAAAGAAAGCTTGAAAGGTATAACAAAAAGATGGGTATTCAACACACTCGGAATAATCGTTCTCATACTTTTTGTTATTGTAATTGCGTTTGCTGTCGTAGTACAGGGCTTTTACTATAACAGTATTTTTCAGACGCTGAACGGTCGTTCAACTGAACTTGTAAATATCTTTAACGGCTCTGATAAATTTATAGAAACCGCAAGGGACTATGTGGAAAATTTCCCCGATAAAGAACTTATGGAACTTATGGTTATTGACAGTACAGGAAATGTTGTGATAACATCAACAGGATTCACTCCCGACAATGACCAGACAATGCCCGACTACGAAAATGCTCTTGATTCCGACAGCAGTTTTGCCGACTGGCACGGAAAACTTAATTCCGGCGAAAATGTAATGGCTCTTACAAGAGTCATTAAGGACAACAGCGGCAACAAGGTCGGTGCAATACGCTATATTGTATCACTTGAAGAAGCCGACAGAAAAATATTTATCGCAATATCAGCGGTGTGTCTTGTCGGAATACTCATTGTATTTTTTATTTTTGTGTCGAGTACATACTTTTTGCGTTCAATCGTGCGTCCCGTGCGTGAAATACGTGACACAGCAAAAAAAATTGCACAGGGCGATTTTGACGCAAGAATAATAAAACCTTATGACGACGAAATCGGCGAACTATGCGATACAATCAATTATATGGCTGAGGAACTCGGTGCGGCGGATAAGATGAAAAACGATTTTATCTCGTCAGTATCTCACGAATTGCGTACACCGCTTACGGCAATAAAGGGCTGGGCTGAAACTATGCAGCTTGACGGCTGTAAAGACCAGAAAACCGTTGAAAAGGGCATAAGCATTATCGTCAAAGAGGCGGAACGTCTTAACGGAATTGTTGAGGAGGTTCTTGACTTTTCACGAATACAACAGGACAGAATGGTTCTTATTATGGATAAAATTGACATTCTTGCCGAACTTGACGAGTCCATATATATGCAGCGTGAACGTGCAACAGCCGAAAACAAACATATTGTATATGAAGAACCCGAAATACTTCCTGCCGTACTCGGCGACAAAAACAGACTCAGACAGGTATTTATCAATATTATTGACAATGCACTTAAATATTCCGACGAGGGCGGAGTAGTTACGGTCAATGTACAACAGCTTGAAAATAACATTGTCATAACAATAGCGGATAACGGCTGTGGTATTCCCGAAAAAGATTTGCCGAAAGTCAAACAGAAATTCTATAAGGCAAATCAGACTGTTCGTGGTTCGGGCATAGGACTTGCCGTTGCCGACGAAATAATGAAACTTCACAATGGCTCTCTCGACATTGACAGCACAGAGGGCGTAGGCACAACGGTAACAATCACAATTCCGGCTATCCACGAAGAAAACGAAAGCTGATACAGTGTGGAGTGTGGAGAGTGGAGTGTGGAGTTGTTCAAAACTTTTTGACTAATGAGTATTTATAGAAAGGTGTATGCTATGAAAAGAGAAAAGACTAAACTTATAACATCAATCGGCGGTCAGGCTCTTATGGAGGGCATAATGATGAGAGGTCCCAAAAAAACAACTGTTGCCGTCAGAAAATCCGACGGTACGATAGAGCTTGAAGAAATACAGCCGCTCGACTGGTCAAAAAAACATAAAATACTCGGACTTCCGATAATAAGGGGAGTCGTTAATATGATAGATTCACTCGTTACGGGAATGAAAGCACTCACAATGTCGGCTGACAAAATGCTTGATGAAGAAGTAGAAGAGGAAGAAATGTCAAAGTTCGACAAATGGGTTGATAAGCATTTTGGCGAAAAAGCCGTAAATATAATTATGGGTATTGCAATGTTTATTGCCGTTGTTTTTTGTGTGGCGGTATTTTTCTATGTTCCTACGTGGATATTTAATCTTCTTGCAAGTGCTTTTCCGTTTCTGAATGATACAATGATATGGCGTTCGGCAACAGAGGGCATAATGCGAATAGCACTTTTCCTTGTTTATATGGTATTCTGTACGGCAAACAAGGACGTCAAGCGTGTGTTTCAGTATCACGGTGCAGAGCATAAAACAATATTCTGTTATGAATATGGTCTTGACCTTACCGTCGAAAACGTCAGAAAACAAAGACGTTTTCACCCACGTTGCGGCACAAGTTTCCTTGTAATAATGCTTATAATCGGTATAATAATCGGTCTGTTCATACCATTTACTGATGTATGGCTCAGGTCGTCAGTAAAAATACTTCTCTTGCCGCTCACTGTCGGAGTAGGCTATGAAATAATAAAAATATGCGGCAGACACGATAATCTTTTCACAAGAATAATTTCAGCACCTGGAATGTGGGTGCAGCATATCACAACAAAAGAACCAAAAGACGATATGATTGAAGTAGCAATAGCAGCTATGAAAGACGTTATTCCAGAGAACGGAGAGGACAGAATAGGATGATATTTTCTGAACTTTATTCTTATTCAAAAAATATTCTTTTACAGTCGGGCAACGACAGCAGTGTTTTTGAATCAAGCTGTCTTATGAAAAAATTTTTTGACATTGACAGATTAAATCTCTCAATGCACAGGAACGAAATTCCCGACAAGCACCTTGAAGATGAATTTCTTAATGCCGTCAAAAAACGTGCAAGCGGTTATCCTTTGCAGTACATACTCGGAAAATGGGATTTTATGGGCAGCGAATTTTTTGTCGGCGAGGGTGTTCTTATACCACGTGACGACACCGAAGTTGTTGTAAATGCCTGTATCAATGCTTTAAAAAATACTGACCGACCTGTTATAATTGACCTTTGTTCAGGCAGTGGTGCAATAGCCGTAACACTTGCAAAAGAATTTCCTGATTCAACGATTTATGCACTTGAATTGTCTGACAAGGCATTTGAATATCTTGAAAAAAACATTGAACACAACAATGTCAAAAATATAATAAAGATTAAAGACGATATTTTTAATTCTTATGATAAATTCAGTGACGGATTTTTTGACGCAATAATCTCAAATCCGCCATATATTCGGACAGATGTAATAAAAACCTTACAGACGGAAGTGCAAAGCGAACCCGTAACAGCTCTTGACGGTGGCAGTGACGGACTGGATTTTTACCGTGTCATTGCTGAAAAATGGACTCCAAAACTGAAAAAAGGCGGCAAAATTTCTTTGGAAATAGGCGAGGAACAGGCGGAGTCTGTTTTAGCACTTCTCAAAAACAACAAAATTTCGTATCCTAAGGTTATAAAAGACATACAAAATCTTGATAGGGTAATTTTGGGGACTAAAAAATAGAATAAATGTTCGATTTCCCTTTTATTGTTGTTGCAATTTAATCCAAAAAACTATATAGTAAGCAATAATATTAAAAATATTAAAATAGACATTTACACTTTATAAAAATTATTGTATAGTAATTATGAAAGGAAAGTTCAGAAAATAAAGGAAGTGTTGACTGATGAAAAAGACAAATAATTGCCTTTATGTAGAAAAACACATTATAAAACCATCAAACCATTTCTTTGATATGCTTATGAATTTTTGCTTTGCTTCTAAAAATCTATATGATCACGCCAATTATATAATTCGTAAAGAATTTATAGATAATAACAAATGGATAAGATATTCAGAACTTGACAAACTGTTGAAGTCAGATGAAGAATATCCGGATTATAAGAATATGCCTACTGCACAATCAGCACAGCAAACATTGAAGTTACTTGATAAAAACTGGAAATCATTTTTTAACAGCATAAAAGATTGGAGTAAACATAAAGACAAGTATCTCGGCAGACCTAAAATGCCTAAATATCTTAAAAAGAATGGAAAATACGTACTTGTTCTTACAAATCAGAACTGCAAAATTAAAGATAACATTATTTGTTTTCCAAAGGTTTTTAGGGACTTTTGTATAAAGCCTGTGTTTATCAACAGGAAAGATTTTAAGTCATTTCAACAGGTAAGAATTATTCCTCACAAAAATAAAATTGTAATCGAATTGATTTATGAAATTGAAGTCACAAAAGAAGAAAGCAACAACGGCAGATATATAGGCATAGATATTGGAGTGAATAATCTTGCAACAGTATGTAACAATATCGGTGAAAATGCGTTTATAATCAACGGAAAACCGTTAAAGTCTATCAATCAGTTCTACAACAAGCAAGTCAGTCATTACAGAGAAATATGTAAAAGAATGAACAACACAGACTTTTCCAACAGAATGGATAAACTTACTGAAAAACGCAACTTAAAGATAGATGATTATTTACATAAAGCAAGCAGAAAAATCATTAAATACTGCACTGATAACCAAATAAGTGTTATTGTAATAGGTCAAAATAAAGAATGGAAACAATCTTCCTCGCTTTCAAAGAAATTAAATCAGCACTTTGTTCAAATTCCTTTCGCAAGGTTCATTCAGATGATACAATACAAAGCAAAAGAAAAAGGTATAGCAGTTATATTGACCGAAGAAAGCTATACGAGCGGTACAAGTTTCATTGATGATGAAATGCCTGTAAACAGAGAATTTAACAAAGCAAGAAGAATACACAGAGGGTTGTTTAAAAGCAATAATAATATTCTGATAAATGCTGATTTGAACGGAGCTTATCAAATTTTAAAGAAAGTATTCCCAATCAAATGGGATAGAGGGTGTGCGTTGCACCCGTTTGTAGTAAA
>JAQXZA010000100.1 GCA_029226955.1 Clostridia bacterium
ATTCCCAATCAAATGGGGTAGAGGGTGTGCGTTGCACCCGTTTGTAGTAAACATAGCTTAAACTATGTTGAACAATAAAGAAAAATATTTTTAATAAAATCTTTTATAAATTTTATTGTTTTTAATATTTTTTATAACGTAGATGTTAATTTATTTTGTTACTGACAAGGTGATTATTATGGAAAATAAAGCAAAAAACTATGAAGAAGCTGCTGCTGAATGTGCAGTGGCTTTAACTGATGAGGATAAAAAGAATCTGCAACTTCATATTGATTATAGTTATCACCATTTCGGATATGGAATGTATCTTAGAAATCATTATATGTACTTACTTGATGATGAATCATTAGAAATATGGGGAGAAATTTATAGTGATGGGTTGGGAGAAAGCATATTTTATTTAATGCTGCCGATAGTATTTCCTGAGTTCAAAGGCTACGAAAACGACATCAGAAGACTTACTGATACACCATTTAATGATTTGAATGCCTGTTATTACCTTAAATTTGGGAAAAATTTTATTGCCGATATAACACCCGAAAAGTTTTTTCTTGTTCCTGACAGAAAAGAAATTGATGATGATGACTTTGACGATTGGTGGGAAAGCTATCTGTCGGAAAACAATAAATACGCTGTTGAAATAGCTGAACGCATTTGGGAATATGATATGTTTAAGCAAACAGCTTCTGCATTGGGATATTCACAAAGTGAGATTGAAGAAACACATCAGTTTTGCAAGAAAATTTTGAATGAAAGATGTTTTTTTGTTCCGTTAGAAATATTATTTGCTAAAAATGCAAATCCAGATACTATCAAAGCTATTATGAAAAATAGTAAGCTTATTGAATGGCTGTTTTCTGAACATTCATCAGAAATAAAACAGCTTCCGTCATATATTTTTGACAATAAAGATGTTGTTAAAATAATGGTATCAAATAAAGGTTCTTTGTTGGAACTCTCTCAAAAATACAGTGGTGATTATGACGTGGTATTAACAGCAGTTAAAGATACTCCCTATGCAATGGATTATGCCGATAAGTCATTATGGGGCAACCGTATAATAGCTGAGGAAGCCGCAAAACACAGTGAAAGCTGTCTAGTATTCAGCATAGAAGCCTTCAAACAATTTAATGATGACGATGAAATTGTAAAATTGGCTTTACAGGCTAACGGTGCTAATATCTGCTACGCTTCTGAAAGAATCAGAGCGAATTATGATATGGCGGTATTCGCTTTGCAACATCAAAGGGAAATATACCCAAACTCAGCTTTTGAATCACTTTCTCCTCAACTAAGATGTCGCAAAGACCTTGCTATGATAGAATTACAGGCTCCCGTTCCTTCTTTGGACGGATTCAGTGATGAATTGCTCGATGATGACGATGTTGCACAGCAACTTATTGACAATGAAAAGATAACCTGGCTGTTCTACAAAATGAGTGACCGCATAAAAAGAAAGTATCTCGACCGTCTTCCTGAAAATGTGCAAAGTAATATTAGAGAGCAATTACAGTAACAATGCGATATTTATAGCCTTAAAAATTCTTAAAGAGATAATCTGTTTAAGATTTTTTATAAATTGTGAGGTATATTGTATGAATATTGAGTATGAAAAAAAGCTTGGTAAGAACATAAGGTTTTTAAGGGAAAAGGCTGGATTTACGCAAGAATATCTGTCAACACAAATGCAGATTAACGGCTGTGATATAACCCGAAGTGCGTTGGCAAAAATTGAAGTGGGGCAAAGACATATTTATCCCGATGAATTAAAACTTTTAAAAGAATTATTAAATGTAACATACGATGAACTTTTTGTTTGACAAAAAAGTAATATAATATCCCATTATACACCATAATAATCTATATGGTATTATTTGTCAACTACGGATTTCTATATAAGACAACGCCTGATATGCTAAAATAACAAAAAAATCAGCTTTGTATTATAAATTAAAACATTATTTTACAATTTTTATATGTGATAATTACATTTGTGTTACTTTGATTGAATTTGAAGATGATTTAATGTATAATGCAAATTGCAGAATAATTCGTTAATATCAGTGTATTCAGGGGTGATGTTTTTGCAAAATGATAATATCAGCAGACTGAATAAAAATCCGATAGTAAAATTTTTTGATAATACATCTTATTTCAGGTTCGCACTGTTGGCAGCTCTTTTTATGACATCATTGTGTGTTACGGAACAGTTTTTCTATTTTATTCACGCAATTATAATGGTATGGTCTGTATGGCTGTTCGGAAACAAACTTATCAGACAGCATTATATTCAAAAAATAAGATACCGAAAACTGATGTATTTGTTTCTCGGTACAGGTTTAGTAACGGTATTTCTTCATTCGGAAAAAAACTTTTTGATGAATTTATATATGCTGTACTGGTCAGCGGTGTGCTTTTTTCTTTTTTACGGACTTCACGCCCATCAGAGCAATTTTGAAACGAAAAAAGAAATAAAACGTATAGCCGGATTTTTTTCAGGTTTATCTACTGTTGTTATGACAGTGGGACTTGTACTTCTGGCTGTTTTTCCCAAGGGATTTAAATATGGCGGATATGATTTTTGTGTTCATAAAAACCGTTTTGTAGGGATTATTTCAAATGCGAATATTACAGGATTTTATTCGGCTGTTGCAATAATCGGACTTATTATACTTTGGAAAATGCAAAAAGCAGAAAATACACTCAATACAAGAAAAAGAGTATTTTATGGTGTTGCTTTTACAATAAATCTTATTTCACTGTTTTTGTCAGATTCAAATGCCGCCTTGCTTTTTCTGATAACATTTATATGTTTTGTTTCATTTTATAAGATTTTCAGGGATTTCAAAGCGTTTAATTTTTTCAGTTTTCTTTTAAGGCTTATTGCAACGATTCTTGCGTGTGTTGTTATTTCGTCATTGTTGCTGTTTTTACGCACTGCGTCACAAAATGCCGTTTCACTGATGATTACAAACGGACAGTCGGAAACTAAAATTTCAAACAGTATAAAAAATAAAGATAATCCGATAGCAATAGAAGAACCTGAACCTGCTGTTACTTTTGAACACGAAAACAAAAATATCGACAGCGGACGTTTTGTAATATGGAAACAAGCCTTTGAACTTTTTGAGAAATTTCCAGTTATGGGCATAGGTCAGGCAAATATTGTTGACTACGGACAGGAATATCTCGGCGGACTTAAATATAATTATTTTCACAACGGACTGCTGACGATACTTGTCAGCTTTGGTATTGTGGGATTTAATATATTTATGGTTCTTGCAATTACCGTTGCAAAGTCATTGTTCAAAGCAATATTCAGATATAAGGATAAATGCACCCGTGACGGTGATATTCTTGTTCTTATCACGGCTTTTTGTGTCGCATATTGTGTATATTCAATGTTTGAAATAACACTGCTTTTGAATATATCCTTTAAAGTTATTATTTTCTGGGAATTTGTAGGTTTCGGATTAAGCTATGTTTCAAAATATGAGAATGAACAAAGGCACGAAACGCTTAAAGAGAAATATTTTACTTCCGTACAAATTCCTGTATGTGACAGTACAGGCAATAAAACGGCTGTTGTGTTCAGTAAAAAACGAAAACACGGTTTTACAAATAAATTGTCGGTTTCAAAAACAGAATAGCTGATATTTATTGTAAAAAATTGCAAAATAGGATATAATACCTCCATAAGATAAATTGGCTTATGGAGGTATTTTTTATGAAAGACGGTTTTTTGCGTACTGCCTGTGCAACACCGCAAATTAAAGTTGCGGATTGCAGTTTTAATGCACAGCAAATCATTACAATGGCTGAAACTGCCGTTAATAACGGAGCGTCACTCGTTGTTTTTCCTGAACTTTGTATAACGGGTTACACCTGTTCTGACCTTTTTTTACAAAAAACACTTATTCTATCCGCTGAAAAAGCACTGGGCGAAATTGCGGAAAAAACCGCAAGCCTTGACGCTTTAATACTCGTAGGACTGCCTGTAAAAAAAGGTGCGGCACTTTATAACTGTGCGGCTGTACTCTCAAAGGGAAAAATTCTTGGTCTTGTGCCGAAAAGAAACATTCCGAACTATTCTGAATTTTATGAATTAAGGCATTTTACCGCTTGTTCCGAAAAAATAGAAACAACAATATGCGGTCAGAATACGGAAATAAATCCGAATGTTATTTTTGCGTGTCGTACAATGCCTGAATTTAAGCTCGGTATTGAAATTTGTGAAGATGTATGGACACCTGAGCCGCCGTCAGGAAAGCTGGCACTTGCCGGGGCAACGGTTATTGCAAATTTGTCGGCAAGTGATGAGGTTATTGGAAAGGCTGACTATCGCCGTATGCTGATTAAATCTCAGTCGGCAAGGCTTATTTCGGCATACCTTTACACGAGTGCCGGAATGGGCGAAAGCACAACGGATATGGTATTTTCAGGACATAATATTATATGCGAAAACGGAAGTATGCTTGCTGAATCAAAACGCTTTACAACAGGAATTATTTATGCCGATATTGACTTACAGAAAATGGAAAGCGAAAGATTGCGTTCAAATACTTATATCGGAAATAATAATCTTCTGTTTGTTGAGTTCGATATTGATATAAAAGAATTAAAACTTAACAGAAAATTCAGCAAAACTCCGTTTGTACCGCAAAGTAAAATAAACCTTGATGAACGCTGTGAGGAAATTCTTACAATTCAGGCAACAGGTCTTGCGACAAGACTTAATCATACTCACGCAAAAACAGCCGTTATAGGATTGTCGGGCGGACTGGATTCAACTTTGGCACTGATTGTTGCTGTACACGCTTTTGATATGCTCGGACTTGACAGGAAAAATATTATTGCCGTAACAATGCCGTGCTTTGGTACAACAAAACGCACAAAAAGCAATGCCGAAATTTTAGCCGAAAGCTATGGTGTATCATTTAAGGATATAGACATATCAAAAGCCGTAACACAGCATTTTGAGGACATAGGACAGGACATAAACACCCTTGATGTCACCTTTGAAAACGGACAGGCTCGTGAACGCACACAGGTTCTTATGGATATTGCAAACAAGACAGGCGGATTTGTCATAGGCACAGGCGATTTGTCGGAACTGGCACTCGGCTGGGCAACATATAACGGCGACCATATGTCTATGTATGCGGTTAATGCGTCCATTCCGAAAACGCTTGTACGTCACCTGACAGCATTTGAGGCAGAACATTCAGAGGGCAAGCTGAAAGAGGTTCTCCTTGATATTCTTGCAACCCCTGTAAGTCCCGAACTTTTACCGCCAAAGAAAGACGGAGAAATTTCACAAAAAACAGAGGATTTAGTAGGTCCTTATGAACTACACGATTTTTATTTGTATTATTTTGTCCGTCTGGGATTTACTCCGTCCAAAATTTTCCGTCTTGCAAAGCTTGCTTTTGACGGAGAATATGACGACGCAACAATCGAAAAGTGGCTTAAAACATTTATAAGAAGATTTTTTGCACAACAATTCAAGCGTTCTTGTCTGCCTGATGGTCCAAAGGTTGGTACTGTTACACTTTCACCGAGAGGCGACTGGCGTATGCCGAGTGACGCATCATCAGCCGAATGGCTTGAATTTAATGCGTAATTCGTAATGCGTAATGCGTAATTGTTATATCTGCCTGTATTTGAAAAATTGACAGTGTAGAATTATTGTAATAAAATATACAAAGAAATGATAATTGTCAGAAAGGACTTAAAAAAATGAATATAAGAGAAGAATCACTTAAAAAACATTACGAATGGCAAGGAAAAATTGAGGTTGTTTCAAGAACACCTATTACAAATTCAGAGGAATTGTCACTCGCTTATACTCCCGGTGTTGCTGAACCGTGTCTTGAAATTCAGAAGGACTATGACAAGTCCTTTAAGCTGACAAGAAGAAGTAATCTTGTTGCGGTAATTACTGACGGTACAGCGGTTCTCGGACTCGGTGACATAGGTGCTGAGGCTGGTATGCCTGTTATGGAGGGCAAATGTGCATTGTTCAAGGAATTTGCCGATGTTGACGCTTTTCCGCTTTGTGTCCGTTCAAAAGATGTTGATGAAATTGTAAGAACCATTTATCTTATATCGGGCAGTTTCGGCGGAATTAACCTTGAAGATATTGCCGCTCCAAGATGTTTTGAAATCGAAAGAAAGCTCAAAGAAATTTGCGATATTCCTGTATTCCACGATGACCAGCACGGTACAGCCGTTGTTGTTGCCGCCGCTATGCTTAATGCATTAAAGGTTGTCAAAAAGAATATTGAGGACATTAAGGTTGTTATTAACGGTGCAGGCTCGGCAGGTATCGCAATCGGAAAGCACATGCTGAAAATGGGTGTTAAAAATCTTACTATGGTTGACCGTTGCGGAATTATTTGCGAGGGTATGGACGGGCTTAATTCTGAACAGGAATATATGGCAACCTTGACAAACAGGGAACACAAGACAGGTGTTCTTGCTGACGCTATGGTCGGTGCAGATGTATTTGTCGGAGTTTCAGCACCTAATATCGTAAGCGAAGAAATGGTTAAGTCAATGAACAGCGGTGCTATTGTATTCTCTATGGCTAACCCGACGCCTGAAATTATGCCTGACGCCGCAAAACACGCCGGTGCGGCTATTGTCGGCACAGGACGCTCGGATTTCCCGAATCAGATAAACAATGTTCTTGCTTTTCCGGGAATTTTCAGAGGTGCTCTGGACTGTCGTGCAAAAGAAATTAACGAGGAAATGAAAGCCGCCGCATCTTATGCTATTGCGTCGCTTGTTTCTGACGAGGAACTATCAGAGGAATATATACTCCCGAAAGCATTTGACAAGAGAATCGGAAAAACAGTTGCACAGGCTGTTATGGACGCTGCAAGAAAAACAGGCGTAGCAAGAATCTGATTTGAAAAGCCGGAATTAAGCGTTTGACAAAATATAAAAATTATATTATAATCAACAATATATTAACTTTTCCTTTCCGCCGCCGTAGGTGGCGGAAAGGAAAACACTGTTTGATTTATGAGTGAGATAAACAGCTGCGGATATAAGCCGAAAGGCTGTACCCGAGGAAAGTCCGGGCTCCACAGGGCAAGAATAACGGCTAACGGCCGCCGGGGGCGACCCCAGGGAGAGTGCAACAGAGATATACCGCCTGTACTTTTGTACAGGTAAGGGTGGAAAGGCGAGGTAAGAGCTCACCGGCACACAGGAGACTGTGTGGCCCTGTAAACCCTATTCGGAGCAACACCGCACAGGAACTTAACATCGGCCCGATGGTTCCGACAAGGTGGCATTGAGCAGTATCGGTAACGGTCTGCCAAGATAGATGGCTGTTCACGACAGAACCCGGCTTATCGTTTCACTCATATTTTTAAAAATTAAGTCACTGCAATAAATTCATATTGCAGTGACTTTTTGCATTATAAAATTTTATTTGACCATATATATGTGTTATGATAGAATTAAAAGTGTTAAATCGGAAATATGCGTATGTATGGAGAATATGCACTATGAATAATAATGTTTCAACTGCAACACTAAGAAATTGGAATAAACTTAATACAAATACAGAAAACAGATTAACAACAAGGGCAAATAAATGTATGTCTAAAAAAAGATTTGTGCCTGTTGAGTATTTTTCTGATAAAAGTAATGTTAAAATAATTCAGGATAACATAGAAATTTTGTCAGGATATGAATATAAAGTTGAAGATGTTGTATATTCAATCGCTGTATATCTTTTAGAAAAAAAGAATATCCTGAGTAAAAAACATATTAAAAAAGTTCTCTCAGACTATTCATTTGATTTTATCCCTCAAATTAATCAAATAGAATGGCCTGATAACGAAAGAGATTTGCTTGGAATTGTATATCAAAGTCTTCAATTTGAGGGAAGTAAAAACAAAAAAGGCTCATACTATACACCTGAAACAGTGGCACGCAATATGGTCAAAGATATTGATTTTTCAAAAGGTCAGAAATTTTTAGACCCTTGTTGTGGTAGTGGTGCGTTTTTACTTATTCTGGACAATGCTTTACCGGAACAGATATTTGGAATAGACAATGACCCGATAGCAGTTTTTATTTCAAAAATTAATCTGTTGCTTAAATATTCAGAATCAGAATTTATACCTAATATAGAATGTTTTGACTATCTGGAAAAACAAAATCTTTTTAATCTTAACAGTAAAATATATTATGAACAGTTTGATTATATCATTACAAATCCTCCGTGGGGAGCTGTTTCCTGTGAAAATAATGATATTCAACAAATAACATCAAATGAATCATTTTCTTGTTTTTTTGTGAAATCGTTTTATCAGCTTAAAAAATCTGGGATAATCAGATTTTTGTTTCCCGAATCGGTATTGAATGTAAAAACTCATAAAGATTTGAGAAACTTTATGCTGAATAATTGTTGCATTGATTCATTCACGATATATGATGATAAGTTTACAGGCGTAACAACAAAGTATATAGATATTTCGTGTTCAAAAAACGAACCGTTACAAAAGGCAAAACTTTATATAAACGGACAAGAAAGTGAAATTGTTACAAGTGATTTTTATAAAACAGAAAATCATGTATTTAATTTTCTTAATACTGAGGATATGGATATAGTGCAGCAAGTAAAAGATATGGGAAAATATAATCTTTCAAACAGCACTTGGGCATTGGGTATTGTAACAGGAGATAACAAGAAAAAATTATTCCCTGATTTTAAAAACGAACTTGAAGCCATTTATACAGGTAAGGAAATAATGCCGTATTTATTGAAAGAGGCAAAAAAATATATATTATATGACAGAAGTCAGTTACAGCAGGTCGCTAAGGAAGAATATTATCGTGCAGAAGAAAAACTCGTGTATAAATTCATTTCAAATAGGCTTACTTTTGCATACGACAATAAAAAACGATTGTTTTTAAACAGTGCAAATATACTTATTCCTGATATACCCGGAATGAGTATTAAAACGGTTATGGCATTTTTAAATTCCGAATTGTACCAGTTTTTATATATCAAGATGTTTGGAGAGGTAAAAATATTAAAAGGTAATCTGATGGAGCTGCCTTTTCCTGAAATATCTCCTGAACAGGATTTTATTATTTCTGATATTGTTGACGATGTATTATCTGGTAAAAACAGGATAAATGATTTACAGCAACAGATTTATAATATTTTTAATATCAAAGAGAAAGAAGTAGAACATATAAGGAGAACTTTGTATGGAACAGCTGATAAGAACATTAAAGACGCAAATCAATGAGATGAGAAAAAAGACAGGAGATAAGTATAATCTTAGTGATGAATTTTTAGACAATTTATATTCTGTTTATCCTTTCAATAAGTTTGAATATGTTATTAGCCATCTTATCGGAAATGGCATAATTACCTTAGAACAATATCTTGATATACGAAATTCATATCTGGAACGCAATAAATATCTCTATGTTTTTGAAATTACTGCTCCCAGAATATTCGGAGAAACCTGGGCTCAAAGACATCTTAATGAAGTAGTTCCTGAATTAAAACGCCCATCAAAAACTTATGATTCTGATTATTCAGGACAATATGATTTTTGGTATAATGGTATAAGAATAGAAGTAAAGGCTTCCCGTGCCGTGAAAAGAAAAAGTGGGGATTCATTGATTATGAAAGCATTATCAAGCGATTCTGAATATGGTTTTGATATGAATTTTCAGCAAATCAAACCTTCTTGTTGTGATGTCTTTGTGTGGATTGCAGTGTGGAGAGATAAAATTCGTTATTGGGTTCTTTCCAGTGATGAGGTTGCAAATAATAAATACTATTCAGCAAGTCAGCACAGAGGCAATGTTGGAGAAGGTCAGCTTTGGCTGACAGATAAAAATATTTGTGAATTTGACGAATATGAAGTGGGAGTCAGGTCTATACTTGATAGAATAATTGAAAAAGCATCAAAAAGATAAATGCAATTACACCAGTTTCCAAGAAATAATCGCAAAAATCATAGAATAGTAAAAGAAAAACGGGATAAAAGAGCATTTTTTGATAGTTTGGGTTTCTGTCGGAAATTAACAAAAAATAATTCACGCTGAATTGTCATACCAATAACAAA
>JAQXZA010000101.1 GCA_029226955.1 Clostridia bacterium
CCTTTCTGTCGTTTTCAAAGAAACGTCTTCTGTAGTTGATATCCTTTTCTGTACGCTCTGCAATCTTAACCATAGTCTTTACAGCTTCAACTGGATAAGCACCTGCAGCGGTCTCACCAGAAAGCATGATTGCTACTGTACCATCATAAATAGCGTTTGCAACGTCAGTTGCCTCTGCTCTGGTAGGTCTTGGGTTCTTAATCATAGAATCAAGCATCTGTGTTGCAGTAACAACAATCTTTCCTGCCTGATTTGCTTTTTTAATAAGAGTCTTCTGAACGATTGGAACTTCCTCGCAAGGAATTTCAACACCAAGGTCACCTCTGGCAACCATAATTCCGTCAGAAACTTTCAGAATTTCATCTATATTTTTTACACCGTCTTTGTTTTCGATTTTTGCGATAATTCTTATATTGTCGCCGCCGTATTTTTCAAGTTCGGCACGGAGTTCGTTAATATCGTTAGCGGTTCTTGTGAATGATGCGGCAACAAAGTCAACGTCCTGTTCAACACCAAATTCAAGGTCTGACTTGTCCTGTTCGCTGAGGAACGGCATAGACAGAAATACATCGGGAACATTGATTCCCTTGTGTGATGAAACAGGGCCACCGTTTATAACTGTACAGTGAATTTCTGTTTCAGTTTTGCTTTCAACTCTCAGTTCAATCAAACCGTCATCAATAAGAATACGTGTTCCTTGTTTAACGTCTTTCGGAAGATTTTTGAATGAAATGGAGCATTTTTCGTTTGTGCCGATACAGTCCTCAGTGGTAAGTGTGAATTTGTGACCGGCTTCAAGCAAAACGGATTTTTCGGCAAAATTTCCCGTGCGGATTTCAGGGCCTTTTGTGTCAAGGAGTATTGCAACAGGAAGGTCGAGTTCTTCACGAAGTTTTTTTACTTTATCTATTTTTGCTTTATGTTCTTCGTGAGTCTGGTGTGACATATTTATTCTTGCAACGTCCATACCGTTCAGCATAAGCTCACGGAGAACATTTTCGTCCTCTGTTGACGGGCCAAGGGTACATATAATTTTTGTTTTTCTCATTTTCATCTCTCCTGAATAAATATTTTTTGCTGTTTACCATAATATTATAATACAACAGCAAAGAATTTTTTACAAGAAAAAACTCTATAAAGCGGAAATATATTATGTAAATTTTTCTTTACATAGTATAATCTTTTAAGAAGAAAAAAGTTATGGCGACATATACAATTTTTTAATATTGCTATTGCAATTTATGTAGAAATATGCTATAATCAAAAGCGACTTAAAGTCAACAGCAAAATTACAGAAAACTATATAATATTATTATTCAAAAACAGTCAAAAATTCATTATTTGCTGTTTTCGGAAAAAAGAAAGGAAGAAATTATTATGTCTTGGGTCAATGAGTCAGTTTTCTATCACATCTATCCGCTTGGATTCTGCGGAGCACCGAGGGTTAATGACGGTGTACAGGTCAATCGTCTTGATAAGGTTGTGGACTTTATTCCTCACCTTAAAGAAATGAATGTAAACGCAATTTATTTCGGCCCTGTATTTTCTTCAAATACACACGGCTACGACACAAGCGACTATTTTCAGATTGATAACCGTCTTGGCGACAACGAAAGCTTTGCAAAAATCTGCGATACACTCCACGAAAACGGAATAAAGGTTGTTCTTGACGGTGTATTCAATCACGTTGGCAGAGGTTTCTGGGCATTCAAGGATATTCAGGAAAAGGGTGCATCATCACAGTATTGCTCGTGGTTCAACAGAATTGATTTCGGCGGACACAGCCCTTGCGGAGATAATTTTTGGTATGAAGGCTGGGAGGGCAACTATGACCTTGTAAAGCTGAATCTTAAAAATCCTGAGGTTAAACAGCATATTCTCAATGCCGTTGCAATGTGGATGGAAAAATTCAAAATTGACGGTCTGCGTCTTGATGTTGCCTATTGTATGGATATAGATTTCCTCAGAGAACTCAGAAATTTCACAAAGAGCAGAAAGCCTGATTTCTGGCTTATGGGCGAGATTATACACGGCGACTATAACCGTCTTGCAAATCCTGAAACACTTGATTCCGTCACAAACTACGAGTGCTATAAGGGTATTTATTCATCGCACAATGACCGCAACTATTTTGAAATTGCCCATTCTCTTAACCGTCAGTTCGGCAACGGCGGTATTTACAGAAACGTTTATTCATACAACTTTGTTGATAACCACGACGTAAACCGTGTTGCAAGCACTGTAAGAGATGAAAAAATGCTCAAAAATGTTTACTCAACAGTGTATTTTATGCCTGGTGTTCCGTCAGTTTACTACGGAAGTGAATGGGGCATAAAGGGCGAAAAGAACAATGTTGACTATGACGCTCCATTGCGTCCTTGTGTTGATGTTTCCGACATTCAGGATAATGAGCTTTACCGTCATATATGCAAACTTGGTGCTGTCAGAAAGCAATTCAAGGCTCTCAAATACGGCAGTTTTGAAAATGTCATCATAAGAAATGAACAGCTTGTCTTTAAGCGTAAATTTGAGGAACAGACTGTTTACATAGCACTTAATCTTACGGATTCCGATTTTAATATCGGCTTTAACACTGACGGCGGTTCAAAGCTTTATGATGTATTCGACGGCAACAAAGCCTTTGATGTAAATAATAACTATGTAAATATTGATATTCCTGCATACAGCACAAGAGTTCTTGTTCTTACAAACGGTGAGGCACCGACACTTGATATTCCGACAGAACAGAACGCCGCTGTACCGTCCAATGATGAAAAGCCTGTTGAAAATAAAGCTGATGAACAGCCAAGACTTGTTCCGTGGGGTACACCGGGTAAATACCGTCATTTCAAGGGCGGCGAATATGAGTTCATCTGTCTTGCAAAGAACAGCGAAACAATGGAAGACCTTGTAATTTACAAGGAACTTTTCGGCGAGGGCAAGGTCTGGGCAAGACCGGCGACAATGTTCTACCAAATGGTTGAAAAGGACGGGAAAATGGTTCCACGCTTTGAACATATCGACTGATTAAAGACTTTTACAACTGAATAATATAACACAAAAGGTTCGTGGTTTTGAATAGCCACGAACCTTTTGTGTTGGAGGATTTTATGAAATTAAGTTAAAATTATTTTTCGTTTTCGGAAATTACTTTTTGTGCAATATTTGACGGTGCTTCTTCGTAACGCTCAAACTTAAAGGTGAAATATCCACGTCCCTGTGTTGACTGTCTTATGAATGTTGAAAAATCACTCATTTCAGCCTGTGGAACTTCTGCCTCTACCGTCTGCATACCGTCATCTGACGGTGTCATTCCGAGTACACGACCACGACGTTTTGTAATTTCGCCCATAATGTCGCCCATATTTGAATCAGGTATTGTTGCCTGTAATACTCCGACAGGTTCAAGAAGAACAGGATTTGCCTGTGGCATACCCGACTTATAAGCCAGTGATGCGGCAGTCTTGAATGACATTTCCGACGAATCAACAGGGTGATATGAACCGTCATACAGAGTTGCTTTCAAGCCGACAACAGGATAGTTTGCAAGAGGACCTTTTGCAATACAGTCACGCAATCCCTTTTCAACAGCGGGGAAGAATCCCTTTGGAACAGAACCGCCGACAACTCTTTCTTCAAATATCATATCGTCACAGTCGCAAGGAGAAAATTCAATCCATACATCACCGAATTGTCCGTGACCGCCTGTCTGTTTTTTATAGCGTCCCTGAACCTTTACAGACTTGCGGATTGTTTCACGGTATGCAACCTTTGGTTTTTCAAGAACGACATCAACACCGTATTTTGATTTCAGCTTTGAAACGACAACATCAAGGTGCTGTTCGCCCATACCACTGACAATCATCTGATGAGTTTCTGTATTTGTTTCAAACTTTATTGTCGGGTCTTCTTCACTGAGTTTCATTATGCCCTGTGCAACTTTTTCTTCGTCTCCCTTTGTCTTTGGATAAACCGCCATTGACAGCGACGGAGCGGGATAATCTATTCCGTCAAGAATTACCTTTCTTGCCGGAGAACAAAGTGTATCACCTGTACTTGCTGATGAGAGTTTTGCCACTGCACCAATGTCACCG
>JAQXZA010000102.1 GCA_029226955.1 Clostridia bacterium
TAAAAGAAATATAAGGAGAAATAATATGAACAGCGAACAAATCAACAAAGAAGACATTTCAAAAAAACATAAAATCAGACCGTCAGTACGACGATATATTGATATGGTTATATTGTCATTGTGTGCGTTGCCTGTTGGAACAGTAACGGGAGTGATTGTCGCAATTTTCGGTCGTGTACTTATAGAAATAACAAATTTCCGCACTGATAATACATACTGGCTTTTGCCGTTTCTTGCATTGTCAGGACTTTTAATAATTCTGATTTATGATAAATTCGGCAAGGAAACGCAAAAGGGAATGTCCTTATTATTTGAAAAAGCACAGAATAAGCGTGATAAAATTCCATTAAGGCTCATACCTTTTGTAACCATAAGCACGTGGCTTACACACCTTTTCGGTGGCAGTGCCGGTCGTGAGGGAGTAGCCGTACAAATCGGCGGCACAATCGGCAGTTTTATATCCAAAAAAATAAAGATAGAAAATGCGGGAAAAATACTTATGATAACAGGTATGGCGGCTGGTTTTGGAGGACTTTTCCGAACACCTGTTGCCGCAACATTTTTTGCTGTTGAGGTTCTTGCCGCCGGAGTGTTGGAGATTACCGCACTTTTGCCGTCACTTATTGGAGCATTTACCGCAAGCACTATTTCAGGACTGCTCGGACTTGAAAAATTCACTGCTGTTCCCGAAACTGATTTTGAAGTGAATATACAGTTTATAATGCTGATATGCGTCGTCGGAGTAATTTTCGGAATAACAGGCGGACTTTTTGCATATCTTCTCGGAAAAGCAAAAACATTATTCGCAAAAATAATAAAAAATCCGTATCTCAGAATAGTTATCATAGGTGCTGTATTAAGTGTTGTTTTGCTTTTACTCTGGAACGGAAGATATTCAGGACTCGGAACAAATCTTATTTCAGCGTCATTTTCAGGTAATGAAATATATCCCTTTGATTTTGCGTTTAAATTCATTTTAACAATAACTACTCTTGCCGCTGGATTTCAGGGAGGAGAAGTTACACCGCTTTTTGCAATAGGTTCATCACTCGGAATTTTACTTGGAACGCTTTTTAATATGCCTGTAATGTTTTGTGCCGCACTTGGATATATTGCAGTTTTCGGAGCGGCAACAAATACATTTATTGCACCGATATTTATCGGAGCAGAGGTGTTTGGTTATCAGTATTTGCCTTATTATTTTATCGTTTGTATTCTTGCATACGTATTCAATGGCAATAACTGTATCTATTCGTTACAGATAAGAAAGTAATAACCGCATAATCCGTATCATAGTTATAAAAATCCGTCTGACATCATAAATTTTTATAAAAACAGACGGAGGCTTATTAAATGAACGAATGGATAATAGCGGGAATATGTTTCGGTGTTTTTATTATCCTTGTAATAATACAAAAAATAATGCGTTCAAAACGACCTGTAAGAACAGCGGTTATTTCAATGATGTGGGGAATAATTGCACTTGTTGCGGTAAATGTATGTTCATCTTTTACAGGAGTTTCGATTCCTATAAGTCCTATGACGATTTCTGTTTCTGCCGTACTCGGAATACCCGGTGTAACCTGTCTGCTTTTAATGCAGAGGATTTTATGAATAAAAAAACACTTTCCTGAAATACTATAAATATACACTTTAAAATCAGGAACGGTGATAAATATGAACACTGACAAGAAAAAGGTTGCCCTTGTCGGAACAGGAATGGTCGGAATGAGTTATGCTTATACACTTCTTAACAGAGGAGTGTGTGACGAGCTTTTGTTGATTGATATAAACAAGGAACGTGCAAAGGGCGAGGCAATGGATTTACAGCACGGTCTTGCATTTGCACCGACAAGTATGAAAATCTATGACGGAGAGTATTCCGACTGTAATGATGCAGATATAGTTGTAATTTGTGCCGGAGTTGCACAAAAGCCGGGTGAGTCACGTCTTGGCCTTTTACAGCGTAATGCCGGTGTTTTTCGTACAATAGTTGAACCTGTCATAAAATCAGGATTTAACGGTATTTTTCTTGTTGCGACAAATCCTGTTGACATAATGACGAGAATAGTTTATGAACTGTCAGGTTTTCCGCCGTTCAGAGTTATCGGTAGCGGCACAACCCTTGACACAGCACGTTTGCGGTATCTTATCGGGGACTATTATACACTTGATTCACGAAATGTACACGCTTATGTTATAGGCGAACACGGCGACAGCGAATTTGTTCCGTGGTCACAGGCAATGATTGCAACAAAACCTGTTCTTGAAATTTGCGAAGAACGAGGGAAAAGCGAACTGGACAAAATGAATGAAATCAGTGAAGAAGTCCGCACATCAGCACAGGTGATAATAGCCGCCAAAAAGGCAACTTATTATGGCATAGGAATGTCACTTGCACGAATTACCGCCGCAATATTCGGTGATGAAAACAGTGTTTTGACAGTATCATCATTTCTTAACGGTGAATACGGGGAAAGAAATGTATTTGTCGGTGTGCCGTCAATAGTAAACCGTAACGGAATAAAAACCATACTTGAACTCGGACTTTCAGACGATGAACGTCAGAAATTTCATAACTCCTGTGAAACCTTGCGTAAATCCTATGACGAACTCAATCTAAAATATACTTTATAATTCGTAACTGAATATATATGTTTCAGCCTGTCAATAAAAAATTGACAGGTTTTTTATTTTTGAAGGTTAAAGTCCAATTTTATGGACTATTCAGGAGTTATTATATAAATAACAGAAAAATTTTAAGATGATTTATTGTTTTATTTTATAATATAGATAATAAATCACAAAAAATTTCAAAAAACACTTGCAATATTGATTATAGTGTATTATAATAAAATACATAAAAACAAACAATATTTTTGATAAATAATATTAAAATCGCTTAAAGAGGTGAATTTATATTGGAATATTATTCAAGAAGTGAAAATAACTCAGGCGACAAAGAACTGCTGTCATATCATCTTGAAAGAACTTCTGAATTATGCGGTGAATTTGCCGATGACTTTGGTTGTAAAGATGCAGGAACACAGCTTGGCAGTTTTCACGACTTAGGTAAGGCAACACCGAAATTTCAGGAGGTTCTCGAACACAAAAACCACGAATCCGTCAATCACTGTGCGGCAGGTGCACTATTGATAAGTAATCATAAAAGAACTTTGTTGAGAACCATGCTTTCTGATATAATTTATGCTCATCATAGTGAATTGAATTTTTGCTCTTATAGGGAATTTTTTAAGTCTTTGGACGAAGAAGACAATACTTACAACAAAGAATATGATAATCACAATAGACGATTCAGTGCCTCAGGGCAAGAGGAATATAAAAATGTTGTAGGTTTTAAAAATGAAAACGGTATAACAGTTAAAAAACCCGAATTTCCGTTTGATTTAAACAGCCTGAACGAAATTGAACTTATGTTGCTGTATCGAATGTTATATTCCTGTCTTGTTGATGCTGACTGGTCTGCATCTGCCGAACACAATAATAAAAATTATCTTGAAGAAACCTCAGGCGGCAAGCTGGACTGTGACAGGCTTATTGAATCGTTGAATAATTACAGAGCAAAGTTGAGAGCAAAATCTTCATCTGCATCATCAATCAATAATGTTCGTGATATTCTTTTTGAAGAATGTGTCCGAGCGGCAAAATTCGCCTCAGGACTTTTTACGCTTACAGCACCAACAGGTTCAGGAAAAACTCTTGCAATGCTTGCTTTTTCTCTCTATCACGCAAAGGAAACAGGAAAACGCAGAATTATTTTTGTTCTTCCGTTTTTATCCGTAATTGAACAGAATGCGGAAATTTATCGTGAAATATGCGGTGATGTTCTGGAAATTCATTCTCAGACAAATTATCCTGAGGAAATCCGTGAAATGTCAGAGCGTTTTGATGCACCAATTATTGTAACAACATCAGTAAGATTTTTTGAAACACTTTTCAGAAATAAATCGTCTGACTGTCGTGGATTGCACAACTTTTCCGACAGTGTTATTGTTTTTGACGAGGCACAGACACTTCCAGCTGAATTGACGAAAGCAACCTTAAAAGCAGTAAATGCACTTTGTGGATTGTTCAACAGTACGGTTGTATTTTCTACCGCTACTCAGCCTGAATTTAGCTGTATAGAGGGTCTTGAATGGAATCCACGTGAAATAGTTTCAAGTAAGAAATTTTTGTTTTCTGAAACAAAGCGAACAATTCTTAATATGGAAGTTTCCGAAAAAGTTTCTTTTGAAGAAATAGCAGCGAGAATGTCCGAGCTTGACAGTGTTTGTTGCATAGTCAATAAAAAGGCTCATTCTTATGAACTTTTTAATCTGCTTAAAGATATTGACCCCGACGGCTGTTATCATATCTCAACGGATATGTGTGTTGAACACAGAAAAAATACTATTAACGAAATACATAAAAAACTTGAAAACAAAGAGCCTTGCAGAGTTGTTTCAACATCTTGTATTGAGGCGGGAGTTGACCTTGATTTTGAAAATATGTTTCGTGCATTAGCACCGTTGGAGGCAATAGTTCAGAGTGCAGGTCGCTGTAACCGTAACGGTAAGGGAACAGGAAATGTAACAGTTTTTGTTCCCGATAAAGAAAAACTTTATCCTACACCGTGGTATGAAGTATCGGCAAGTAAAGTGCAGATTGTATGTTCCCGACACGAACTTGATATTGATAACCCCGACCATATAAAAGAATATTATGAAACGTTGTTTTCAGGCGGCGGAACGGATAACCCAAAATTAGACGCCGCAATAAAAGAAAGGGATTTTTCCACTGTCAGTAAATTATATAAATTTATTGACAATTCGGCAGTTAATATTCTTGTTCCTTATGAAAAGTGCATTGATGAATACAATACACTTAAAGATGAGGCTGAACAACACGGTATCAGTAAACAATGGATTCGCCGTGCCGCAAAAATATCAGTTTCCTGTTATGACAGGGAAAAGATTAAGGAAATTTGCGAAGAAGTGTTTTTTATTATCAAAGGCGAAAAACATCATTCTAATTGGTATATTCTGAATGATAAGAAATTTTACGATAATAAGGCGGGTTTTCATATTGATGATGACAGCAGCCTTGATTATATAATTTAAAAAGAAAGGAAGATTTTATGTGTCAAAACCTGTTGTAATGGATATATTCGGCGATATGGCGTGTTTTACACGACCTGAATGTAAGGTTGAAAGATGTACATATCCAGTACCTACTCCGTCAGCAATAAGGGGAATACTGAGTGCGGTATATTCAAAGCCTGTTGAGTTTTATTGGCAGGTAAGAAAAATTGAGGTTATGAAACCTATACGCTATATGAACCTTATGCGTAATGAAGTTAAATGCAAAGTAACAGATAAATCTGTACTTGTTGAAGATGAAAGAACCCAACGCAATACGGTAATGCTGCGTGATGTATATTACAGAATAACCGCAGATATGATAAAGCGGGAGTCTTTTAAGGGTACACAGGAACAACTTTATCAGCAAGCAATAAACAGAATATCTCACGGAAAATGCTTTTTTCAGCCTTGTTTAGGTACAAGGGAATGTGTTTGCTATTTCAGCGAACCTGATTATTCAATGAAACCTATAAGCGATAATCTTGACATAGGTTTAATGCTGTATGATGTTTTTGACCTTGATAAATTTGAGGTTGAAAAGAAAGTAAATCCTATGGTTACGCTGTTTAATGCAAAAATGCGGAACGGCGTAATTGAAGTACCCGATTTTCATTCCGATTTGGTTATCAGAGCAAAGGCAGGTGTTTAATTTGCTGAAAGAACTTTATGATTATGCCGTGCGTGAAAACTTAACGGCAATTCCGGGATTTAAGAAAAGGACTGTTGATGCGTATATTTCTCTTGACAAAGACGGAAATTTTATTGGTATAGTACCGCCTGAAAGCAAAAAGGTTCTTGCACCTGATTTAGGCAGTACAGCCAATGGAACGCAAAAGTGTAATATTCTTATAAGCAAGGCTGAGTATGTTCTTGCACTTGGCGACGGAAATACAGCAGTAAAACACGAATTTTTCAAATCAGCACTTAAAGAAGCATCAGAATTTGAACCGGAGTTTTGCGTGGTATCAGATTTGCTTGATGATAATGAACGTCTTGAAAATCTGAGAACAGAACTTAAAAACAGTAAATTTAAGTCTGATTCAGCCATAGGCTTTATGATTGACGGAAAACCGCTTGAAAAGTTTACAGGATATTATGACTGGTGGCAGAAGTTCCGAAAAGAACAATGTGGGACGTCAGTCGGCAACAAAGTATGTATAATTACGGGCAACGAAAGCTCTCCTGTTGCTACTGTTCCAAAGGTCAACGGTCTTATGTCAGTAGGAGGACATACAAGCGGTGACGCAATTATTTGTTTTGATAAAGCCGCATTTTGTTCATACGGATTTAAACAGGGAGAAAACGCAAGTGTTTCAGAGGAGGCAATAACTGCTGTAAATGCTGCACTTGAAAATCTTATAGCTGACGCACCTGTTCACGCAAAAACAAAATTTGTTCATTGGTATAAAGAACCTATGAAAGCCGATTATATGAAAATATTGGAATATGATTGTGCTTATGATATGTTTGATGAATCAGATGAGGAAGATGAAGAAGATACAAACAGCCTTATCATTGACAAATCAGAGGTCAAAAAACTCGTAAAAAGTATAAGAAAAGGCGAAAAACCAACTATGCCTGAAAATATATACTACATAATGCCTTTATCAGGCGGAAACGGGCGTATAATGGTTCGTGGTTTTGATGAAGGACGTTGTGAGGATTTACACAACAGCATAAAGGCTTGGTTTGAAGATATGGATCTTGTCAGGATAGGCGGCGGATTACTTTCTACGCCTAAGCTGTTCAGAATTTATAAAAGGCTTCTTAAATTCAGCGATAAAGATAATGACATACAAAGCCGTATAAAAGATGAACTCACTGGTCTTGATAATGCAATAATGAATGCCATTATAAAAGGCTATCCTATTCCTGACAGTGCAGCAGTCAGAACACTTGCACAGATACGTTCGAGGATGTATTCCGACACTAAGTCGGATTTTGTAAAATATCCAGACAGTGTATGCTGTCAAATATTAAAAGTATGGCTCATAAGGAGGGGCAAAAAAATGGAAACCTGTGTAAATGAAAACTATCAGTCAGACGCTTATCAACTCGGAAGATTGTTTGCAGTCTATGCAGCAATTCAGAAAAAAGCGTCGCCCGATGTAAATGTCGGAGTTGTCGAAAGATATTATTCTTCCGCAAGCGTAAAACCGGCATTTGTACTCGGAAAACTTGCAAGTCTTTCTCAGTATCATCTTGCAAATGTTGCAAAGGTTGATAAAGGTGCGGCAATACATTACAGCAAAATGCTTGCGGATATTTCCTGCAAAGTAAAGCTGCCTATGCCGTCAGTTCTTACAACCGAAGAACAGGCAGAATTTGCACTCGGCTATTATCAGCAGTGTGCCGAAATTTTCAAGCCAAAGAAAAATACAGATAATACAGAAAACAATTAAAAAACAGGAGGAATTTAATTATGGCTATCAATAACAGATACGAATTTATGTTTTACATTGAGTGTGTGAACGGAAACCCTAACGGAGATCCTGATATGGGCAACTCACCGAGAGTTGACGCAGAGGACAGACACGGCTACATAACCGATGTCGCAATTAAACGCAGAATCAGAAACTATATTCAGACCGCTTACAATGGTGAGGACGGAATGGATATTATTATGAAAAACGCAACAAACATAAACAAAAATATCGCCCTTGCAAAAGAAAAATCAGGTGCTGATATTTCAGCAAAAGACAAAAATTCTGTTTATAAGGCAAGACAAAAAGCCTGTTCTATGTTTTATGATGTCAGAACTTTTGGAGCAGTGCTTTCAACAGGGCCAAATGCCGGTCAGGTAAGAGGTCCCGTACAGATGACCTTTGCAAAATCGCTTGACCCAATTCTTCCGGTTGATATTACAATAACCAGAATGTGTTCGGCTGAAAATATAAAAGGTGCAACAAGTTATGAAGACTATGTTAAAGCCGAAAGTGAAGCTGACGAAGATTCACTTCGCACATTTGGCAGAAAACAATTTATTCCATACGGACTTTATGAGGCAAGAGGATTTATCAGTGCTAATCTTGCAAATGAAACAGGCTTTGATGAAGATGACCTTAAAAAGTTTTTTGAGGCTATTCTCAATATGTATGAACACGACCGCAGTGCAAGCAAAGGCACAATGACGGTTGTTTCACCGCTTATTATCTTTAAGCACGTAGGAACGGATACCTGTGAGGAACAGAGAATAAGACAGGCAAAACTTGGCTGTGCGTCAGCATATAAACTCTTTAAGCTAATAAATGTAAAGAGAAAAGATGAAGTTGAATATCCGAGAAGTGTTGATGATTACAACTTTACTGTAAATATGAGCGGTGTTCCAAACGGTGTTGAAATCGGATTTTTGACTAATCCGTATAATGAAATTGTATGGAACAAAATCCCTGATGGCTGTGATATTAAACTTAATACATTATGAACAGTGAATATGACAGCATAAGTTTATCTCTTTTATCACAATATTATTTTTGCCCAAGACGTGCAGGACTTATTATGCTTGAACAAGTGTGGGAAGATAACGAATATACTGTATCCGGAACAATGGAACACGAAAATGTACATAATGAACATATTGAAAAAAGAGGAGAGCAAGCTAAAATATATGATATGTATGTTTCGTCAGAAAAATTAGGAGTTTCGGGTATGTGTGACTGTGTTGAGGCTCAACTTGATGAAAACGGTGCATATATTCCTGCACTTGACGGCAAATATAATCTTTTTCCGATTGAATATAAACACGGTACTGTTCGCAATGAAACAGAATATAACGCTCAGCTTTGTGCACAGGCAATGTGTATGGAGGAGATGTTCGGTTGCAAGATAAAAAACGGTGCAATCTTTTACATAACTGCACACAGACGTGTTGATGTTCAATTTAATGATAGTTTAAGGAATATGGTGACAGAAGGAATAAAGGCACTGCAAAATATAAGAGATAAAATGCGGGTGCCAAAACCTGAATATTCCGCAAAGTGTCAAAAATGTTCAATAGCGGAAATATGTTGTCCAAAAATAAAATCTTCAGCGTTGGATTATATGAAATCAATAGTCAATGACTGCTGTCGGACAGAGGAGTGAAACAGACGTGAAAAAACTTTTGAAAACATTATACATTACAACACCGGGAACATATCTTCATTGTGAAAATGATACGGTATCTGTAATATTAAATAATGAGGAAAAGACTCGTATTCCGGCACATATGCTTGAATCAATAGTATGTATAGGTAATACCACTGTTTCAACTCCACTAATTGCTTATTGCGGACAGCATAATATCAGTCTTTCATTTCATTCTGACAGCGGACGTTTTTATGGTAGAATGTACGGTCCAATAAGCGGAAATATTCTTTTGAGAAAAAGACAATTTGAGATGGCTGATAATGATGAACTATCAGTCAATTTTGTAAGAAATGTTCTGTATGGCAAAATATGTAATTCAAGAAATTTACTTATGAAATCCGAAAATGATATTTCAGACATATATAAAAAAGAACAAATGAAGAAAGCGTCCACAGATCTTGCTAATATAGCGTCAGGACTGAGTATAATCAATAATACAGATAGTCTGAGAGGTGCAGAAGGTGCGGCAGCACAAACTTATTTCAGAGTGTTTGACTGTATGATAAAAAGCAATGACAAGGAAATGCAGTTTATCCGCCGCTCCAAACATCCACCGCTTAATAATGTAAATGCACTTATGTCTTTTTTGTATATGCTTCTTAAAAACGATGTTCAGTCAGCCTTGGAATCGGTAGGTCTTGATACTGCCTGTGGATATCTTCATACATTTCGTCCGGGAAGACCGTCCCTTGCACTTGATATGATGGAAGAACTTCGTGCACCATTATGTGACAGAATGGCATTGTCTTTGATAAACTTAAAGCAGATTACAGCCAAAGATTTTGAACCTGACGGCGAACGAATAAAGATGAACGATAAGGCGAGAAAACTTGTAATAACAAAATGGCAGAGTCGAAAAGAAGAAATAATAACACATAAATTTCTTGGTGAAAAAATAAAAATAGGTCTTATACCTTATGCACAAGCAATGCTTTTAGCAAGAGTTATAAGAGGGGATCTTGATGAATATCCGCCATTTGTATGGAGGTGAAAATGTATATTTTGTTAACTTATGATGTAAATATTACATCAGCTAATGGAGCAAAACGACTTAGAAAAGTTGCAAAACTATGTGAAAAATACGGTTTGCGTGTGCAAAATTCTGTATTTGAATTAAATATAGATATGACACAGCTTACTTTATTGCAAAATGAATTAAAAAGAGTTATTGACAGTACTAATGACAGTATAAGGATATATCATCTTGGTAAAAATCTTGATAAGCATATTACGGTTATGGGACGAAAACAGCTTATAGAAAATACGGATCCATTCATTTTATAATCTTGTCGAACCTTAATCATACATAAAATCTCGTAAGGTTCGTGCAAAAAAATACAGATTTTATTCATTGTTATTCACAAATCAACTATATGAACCATTATATGATGTTCAAATATAGTCTAACTGTCAAAATTATTATTAAAATAACAGTAATTTTTTATAAAATTGCTGTTGCCCCTCACGTAGGGGCATGAATTGAAACTTCAAAAGGAAAAACATCAAATAGAAACTCTAACAGTTGCCCCTCACGTAGGGGCATGAATTGAAACAAAAACGCACCTGTGGGATTTGTAAATGCAAAACTGTTGCCCCTCACGTAGGGGCATGAATTGAAACATTTCTTCGTCCTCAAATCCATTATCACGCAGTGCCGGTTGCCCCTCACGTAGGGGCATGAATTGAAACTGACACTAAATTTGATACTGAGAAAATAAAAAGTGTTGCCCCTCACGTAGGGGCATGAATTGAAACATCACTGATTTTGACGCACAGCTTGTAGCACTGGGTTGCCCCTCACGTAGGGGCATGAATTGAAACCTCGTGCAACACGCTCAGCATACGCAAGGCTATTGTTGCCCCTCACGTAGGGGCATGAATTGAAACTTTCGACCAGCCGCAAAGGCGGGGGCGGACGAACGTTGCCCCTCACGTAGGGGCATGAATTGAAACCAGTGCGAATATCGAGAACATCATCTATACGTAAGTTGCCCCTCACGTAGGGGCATGAATTGAAACTTTTTTTCTGTAATAGTAAAACGCTCCGATAACGTTG